>JBCCFQ010000355.1:0-4800 GCA_039029655.1 Pseudomonadota bacterium
ATTGAATCGCCGAGCTGTCTGAAAAAGACGAAGCAAGAACTGGCCAAAGGAAATGTCTTTTAGAGGCTTGTTAAAAATAGGCTCACTAACGGTGCGAATGGCTGACTCGAATTCGTCAATACGGGTATCTGCAGGAACCCATCCGGAGTCTAGGTGTAGCTTCGCTACCTTTTGATAGTCTCGGTTGAAAAACGCTAGAAAGTTTTCGGCTAGGTAGTGCTGGTCTCTGGGACTTAATGTGCCGACGATGCCAAAGTCTACGGCAACATAACGCGGGTGCTCGGGGTCTTCGCAGTTAACGAATATGTTGCCTGGGTGCATGTCTGCATGAAAAAAGTTGTGCCGGAAGACCTGGGTAAAAAATATCTCAACACCATTCTCTGCGAGTCTTTGCATATTGGTGTTTTTTGCATTTAGTTCGTCAATATTGCTGATGGGGACACCATGAATGCGTTCCATCACCATCACGTCGGGCCGGCAAAGATCCCAGTAGACTTCTGGGACATATAGCAAGTCAGAGACTTCAAAGTTCCGCCTCAGCTGTGCGGCGTTTGCCGCCTCGCGCATAAGGTCTAGTTCATCCAAGATGGTTTTTTCGTATTCCTTAACAACTTCCCTTGGACGCAGCCGTCGGCCGTCTTCCCAATAATCCTGGGCGAGGCCTGCTATTTGATAGAGCAGTTTGAGATCTTTTTCGATACTTTGGCGGATGTCAGGCCGAAGTAGTTTGACCACGACGTTTTCGCCGGAGCGTAGCGTGGCTGTGTGTACCTGGGCAATGGATGCTGCCGCGAGTGGTGTCTCGTCGAAGGTTTCGAAAACCGTGTCCACGGATTCACCGTAGGCTTTCTCAATAATCTCTTTTGCAAGTGATCCTGGAAACGGGGGAACTCGATCTTGGAGTTTCGCCAACTCATCGGCGATGTCCAGTGGCAGCAGGTCTCGACGCGTGGACAGTGCCTGACCAAACTTAACAAAAATAGGTCCCAACTCGATGAGTGCGAGTCGTATGCGTTCTCCTCGAGATTGCTTTGAAGGTGACTTGGGTTTTTTACCCGCCGCAAGCCTGTGCAACATTCGTAGTGGACGATACAGTCGAGTAGCCGCAACGATCTCGTCGAGACCGTACTTCAACAGTACTCTTCGAATGTGTAAGAGCCGAAACAAGTTGCCGAAGGGGTTCATACTTTAGACTTGAGACTCTCGAAGCGAGCGATCATACGGTCAATATCGTCTCTCAATTCATCGACAGACTGCATGAATTCCTCGGTCTCGTAACGTGTCGGTATTTCTCTGCTTTCTTCCGACAAGAACTCACGAAAATTCATGCTGAACGTGTCCGCCGTCTTGTTAGCCCATGATGTGAACTGGCCAAATGCTCGACCCATTTGGTGAGCCATAACATCCCCAAAGACTTTGGAAAGCTCTTCTTCAGGGTCCGGTCGTAGGGCCGCCATGAGTTCCTGCATGGCTTGTGCAAAGCTCGCATCTCCATCAATGATGATGTCGCTACTACGAATAACTGCTTCTTGATCTCCTGTAGCTAGCTTGATTAAGTTCATGAAGCTGCCACCAAGAGTGGCATTGGGTTCGCCATTTATCTCATCCATAAACTTTAGGCGTTGATTTTCCACTTCAATAAACAGACTGAAGTTGGGATTTGTAGCGTAGAGTGCCAGAATCTTCCCCGCTTGTTCGGCGCTAATTTCTCTGGCTTTTCTAGAATTGGCAAATCCTTGGTTGAGCAAGTTTTGAGCAGGCTTAAGCATTTCCAGAAGCAAAGACATCAGAACTTAATCCCCTTGTGTAGCGCCACAATGCCGCCGGTGAGATTGTGATAACTGCATTTGTCAAAACCAGCATCATCCATCAAACCTATGAGTGTGTCTTGGTCTGGGTGCATGCGTATTGACTCGGCGAGGTAGCGGTAACTCTCAGCATCGTCGGCCACCATCTCACCTAACCAAGGCAGCACTTTAAATGAGTACATGTCATAAACACTCTTAAGCCCTGGAACCACCGGGTGAGAAAATTCTAGGACCAGTAAACGACCACCGGGTCGCAACACACGGTACATGTCGGCCAGGGCCTTAGGCTTGTCGGTTACGTTACGCAGGCCGAATGCTATCAGCACGCAGTCGAACTGATCGTCGGCAAACGGGAGGCATTCGGCATTGGCTTGACTGATTTGTATGTTGCCAATGAACCCGTTGTCGATAAGTCTCGACCGGCCTTGACTCAACATGCTGGTGTTAATGTCCGTCAACACCACGGTCCCGTCTTCACCCACTTTGTTGGCCATTCCTAAGGAAAGATCCCCGGTACCGCCGGCCACGTCCAGGGCTCGTTGACCGGGTCGGAGTGCCGTTTGCTCAATGGCGAATTGCTTCCAAAGCCTATGCAACCCTCCGGACATCAAATCATTCATGAGATCGTATTTGGATGCGACGGAGTCAAATACATCTCGAACGCGATCCGCCTTGTCCTGCCAGTCGACAGTCTGATATCCGAAATGGGTCTTGTCCCGGGTCATGGCTTGTTATGCTTCTCTTCGGACGCCCGCGTCTTTACAGCGCTGCAAGTACTTGTGCCAATTGTCTTCCTGATGCTCGGACAACTCGTGCAGATATTTCCATGAATAAAGGCCACTGTCGTGGCCATCGTCAAATACCAATCGCACGGCATAGTTGCCGATTGGTTCTATTTTACTAATGGCAACATCTTGCTTATCCGTTTGCAAGACTTCCTGGCCGGGTCCGTGCCCCTTAACCTCGGCCGATGGCGAATGAACCCTCAGGTACTCAGCACTTAGTTCTGCGTTCAACCCGTCATCGAATTGTATGCACAGTATTTTCGAGTTCTTGCGATATCGAATCTCCGTGGGTGTGCTCATAGGATGTAACGGCTTAGATCTTCATCTTTAGCCAGGTCTCCTAAATGTAGATCCACATACTCGCCATCGATTTCGATGGTTTCGCCACTTCGGTCTGCTGCCGAAAACGAGAGATCTTCTAATAACCGTTCCAGTACTGTGTGAAGCCGACGTGCACCAATATTTTCAGTTCGTTCATTAACTTGAAACGCGACTTCCGCGATGCGTCTGACACCGGACTCCGCGAAGTGCAGCTTGAACCCCTCGGTCTTTAGTAGTGCCTGATACTGCTCGGTAAGTGCAGCATCGGGCTCAGTCAAAATTCTCTCGAACTCGTCAGTTCGCAGGGCATCCAGTTCTACCCGAATGGGAAATCGTCCTTGTAGCTCCGGGATAAGGTCGCTTGGTTTTGCCAAGTGAAACGCGCCTGATGCGATGAAAAGGATGTGATCCGTTTTCACCATGCCGTATTTTGTGCTGACGGTGCAGCCTTCTACTAAAGGTAGCAAGTCCCGTTGTACACCTTCCCGGGACACATCGGCGCCACCGTGATCACTGCGCTTTGCCACTTTGTCTAATTCATCTAGGAAAACGATCCCGTTCTGCTCTACATTTTGTAGGGCGGTGAGCTTTAGCTCCTCTTCGTTGATCATCTTCTGCGCTTCTTCGTCGATTAACAGCTTAAATGCCTCCCTGACTCTAACCTTGCGTCGACTCTTTTTGCTTCCAGCTAGGTTTTGGAACATGCCTTGTAGCTGACTGGTCATTTCTTCCATGCCGGGGGGCGCCATGATCTCAACCCCCATTTGCTGAGCGCGGACTTCAATCTCGATCTCTTTATCGTCGAGTCGACCCTCACGAAACATTTTGCGGAATTTTTGTCGAGTATCTGTATTGTCTCTTTGCGGCTCCTCGTCATCGGTGAATCCAAAAGAGTTTGGTGGAGGTAACAAGGCATCCAACACCCGTTCTTCCGCGGCGTCTTCTGCACGATGTTTGACTTTCTTTACCTCCTCTTCCCGAGTCAGTTTCACGGCCACATCCGTCAGGTCGCGAATAATGGAATCCACCTCTCGGCCGACGTAGCCCACTTCCGTAAATTTTGTTGCCTCGACCTTGATAAAGGGCGCACGAGCTAAGGTGGCCAGGCGACGGGCGATCTCAGTCTTGCCAACGCCGGTGGGGCCGATCATAAGAATGTTTTTTGGGGTGATCTCGTTTCGTAACGGCTCTTGTACATTCATACGACGCCAGCGATTACGTAAGGCGATGGCAACGGAACGTTTGGCAGCATCTTGACCAATAATATGTTTGTCCAGCTCCTGGACAATTTCCCTAGGTGTCATTTGGGACATGTGAATCTACCTGAAAAAAGAATCTAGGCGGTTAGTGTTTCCACTACCAAATTGTTGTTGGTGTACACGCAAATTTCTGCAGCAATGTTAAGAGCGTTTTCCGCAATCGCGGCGGCGTCCATATCACTATTGCGCAACAGTGCGAGGGCTGCTGCTTTTGCAAAAGAACCACCCGACCCAATAGCCATCAGATCTTCTTCGGGTTCAATGACGTCGCCGTTGCCAGAGATCACAAACGATTTGTCTTTATCTGCTACGCACAACAACGCTTCAAGACGTCGCAACATACGGTCGCTACGCCAGTCTTTGGCCAGCTCAATGGCGGCGCGGGTAAGGTTGCCATATTGTTGGAGCTTGGCTTCAAAACGTTCAAACAGAGTGAATGCGTCCGCGGTGCCACCGGCGAATCCTGCCAATACTTTTCCGTCATGGAGTTTGCGAACCTTTTTGGCATTCCCCTTCATTACGGTATCACCGAGAGTCACCTGACCGTCCCCGGCCAATGCCACGGTGTCATTTCGTCGAACGGAAACAATGGTTGTGCCACGAAATTGCTGCATAGCTTTTCTTATC
>JBCCFQ010000356.1:0-4795 GCA_039029655.1 Pseudomonadota bacterium
AAAGAAAAAACTTAAAAATCAGAAGATTACGTCGCTAGAGAGACGAGCAAAATATTTGCTCATGACGACACCTAATGGAACCGCCATTATGCACTTAGGGATGAGCGGTAGCTTTCGGGTTGTCACGGCAAACTCAAACCCCGAAAAACACGACCATTACGATTTGGTTATCGGAAAAAAAGCCATAAGATTCAACGACCCTAGGCGATTCGGAGCGCTTCTATGGACCAACGGATTGGCTCTGGAGCACCCACTATTAGCGAAATTGGGGCCTGAGCCCCTAGGTCCGTTTTTCACCGGCGCCCTGTTATACGCCAAGGCCCGTGGTCGAAAGACCACCATCAAACAATTCATCATGGATGGCCGTATCGTCGTGGGAGTGGGCAATATATACGCCAGCGAAGCCCTATACATGGCCGGCATTCACCCAAGACGACCCGCCGGGCGGGTGGGTAGAGAACGCATGCTGGGCTTGGTCGAGAGTATTCGATCCGTGCTCAGTAAGGCCATTGTGGCTGGTGGCACGACCTTGAGAGACTTTAGCGCCAGCGACGGTTCCCCAGGCTATTTCCAGCAAGAGCTACAGGTTTACGACCGGGCGGGTGAAGCCTGTAACACTTGCTCGGGCCTAATTAGACAGGAAACCATGGGGCAACGATCCACGTTTTTCTGTGTCACTTGTCAGCGTTAAGCCGACGAGTCAACAATGAATTAGTAAACCAAGACATCCTTGTAACCTCTGGGGTCAATACCCACTTCAACGATGCCCTTCTGCTTGTCCCAAATGACCACCTGCATATTGCCGTAAAGACGGCTGCTTTCTCTTAACACATGCCCCATCGCTTCTAATTCGCGCTGTGCTTCCTCACTTAAGGCACCGGGTTCGAAAAAAACTTCGTCGGGTAGATATTGGTGATGAAAGCGAGGTAAAGCCACCATCTGCTCTGCCGTGGCACCCTCGGACCATGCCAAAGTCGCTAATAACACCATACTGATGATGCGACTGCCGCCAGGGGTGCCCAGAACTGCAACGCCACGATCTGATTCAAGAAAGGTTGGTGTCATGCTTGAAAGCATGCGTTTGTTTGGAGCAATGGCATTGGGTCGTCCACCCAGTAATGCAAATCCATTGGGTGTACCAGGTTTGCTTGCAAAGTCGTCCATTTGATTGTTAAGCAACACCCCGGTGCCCGGCACCATGAACCCTGATCCATACCACCAATTTAAAGATAAGCTGGCAGACACCCGATTACCTTCTTGATCAATAATTGAAAAATGCGTGGTCTCGGTGCCTTTTGGGCCGTCAGGCTCGGTTGCTGCCAATGCGAGACTGCTGCCTGCTTTGTCTTGACGTATTGAGGCACGTAAGCCGTCAGCGTAAAAAGGGTGGGTCAGTTTATCGATGGGGACGGATACAAAATCTGTATCTCCTAAGAACTGGCTGCGATCTCTAAAGGCGCGTCGCATGGCTTCCACTGTTAAGTGTGTTGTCGAAACGCCGCTTTCAGAGAGATCAAATCCTGACAGAATGTTTAAGCTACTGATGAGTGCCATACCACCGGCAGAGGGTGGTGGTACCGACACTACTCGGATGCCTTTATATTCACCCACCAAGGGTGCGCGTTCTAACACACGGTAGTTGGCTAAATCCTGTAACTGCCAATGACCACCAGCCCGCGTAACCCCTTTGACTAATGCTTTGGCAACTTTACCTTCATAAAAACCAGCATGGCCTTTTGCAGCTAATCTTTCCATCGTTTTGGCAAGATCACGTTGCTTAACGATGTAACCTGCTTCCGGTACTTGTCCGCGGTCTAGATAAACTTTGCCCGCGGCTTGACCCCGCATAAGCTCCGCCTTGCGAGTAAGACCAGATTGATAGTGCTCGTACACGGGAAAACCATTTCGAGCGTATTGGATGGCATAACTCAGATTCTTTTCTAAAGACAAACGGCCATACTTTTCTGTTATATGCACAAAGGCTGCCGGCTCTCCCGGTATACCCGCCGACGTGGCACCGAATCTTGATGCATTTTCGATGACATTACCTTCATCATCCAAGTACATATTCCACGTGGCGGAAGACGGAGCCGTTTCCCGGGCATCCACCATGACTTGAAAACCATCGGACTCACGATGCAAAAGATAAAAACCGCCGCCGCCGAGACCAGAGCGATGTGGTTCTACAACAGCCAAAACGGCGCTGATGGCAACTGCCGCATCAAAGGCATTACCACCGTCAGCCAAGACCGCCTCACCCACCTCTGTAGCAATTGGATGGGATGTTGCAACACCTGCGGACGGTAACTCACCACGGGCCACGACGGAACACAGCAGCAGGGCTGCAATAATTAAGAACTTCATGGTTTATCTAACCCTTTTTGCTTTGTTCGTATTTTTCCAGCAATGCCCTTTCAACCTCGGGGTCAACAAACTTCGTGACCTCACCTCCCAGCATTGCGATTTCTCGTACTCGACTGGATGCGACGAATGTGAACTCCTGAGTGGGAGTCAGGAAAACGGTCTCGACACTGGGCGCTAAATGTCGGCTCATACTGGAGAGTTGGAATTCAAACTCGAAATCCGAAACAGCCCGCAATCCCCGCATTACCACTGCCAATCCGTGGGCTTCGGCATACTTTACCGTCAAGCCAGAGTAACCCGTCACCTCAACACCGGGCTCATCGGCCAATACAGACTTAGCCAAACTCACTCGCTCCTCTACGGAAAACATGGTTTGTTTTCCACCCGTGTCGGTTGCCACGGCCACCACCACACGGTCAAAGATTTTGGCGGCTCTTCGGACTAAGTCTCGATGCCCCAGGGTGATGGGATCGAATGTCCCGGGATACATTGCGCTTACGCTCATGATTGGCTTCCCCTGTTTATGAGTGCCTATTCTCCCGTCGCAACAGGTGATAGGCAACTTTGCTCGCCGTTTTGCTCTTGGTCAACTGCCAATTTGCAGAAAGATATTGCAGGTCCTGACCAGCTTCAGACTCCCCGTAGACAAAGCCCCCGGCAACAAGCCATGCACCCTGCTCAATCTCGGACAGGATATCCAGCAACATACCTTGATGAAACGGCGGGTCTAGAAAGATCAAATCGTAAGTTTTGTCACAACCGGATAGAAAACCTTGTGCCGTGGATTGGTTCACCGCGGTTCGGTGCTTCAAATTCAAAACCGACACGTTGGCGCGCAAGCCATCGCACACCACACGATTATGGTCAACAAAATCAACGCTGGCAGCACCTCTGGACAATGCCTCAAACCCCAAAGCCCCACTACCCGCAAAAAGATCCAGACACCGGGCCCCTTGGATCCAAGGGGCAAGCCAATTGAACACGGTCTCTCGAACTCGGTCCGGTGAAGGTCTGATGTCCTGATCCGCGGGAAAGGACAATCTGCGCCCACGAAAATCTCCCGCAATAATGCGGAATCGGTTATTAGGCTGTTTGGGTTTTCTTGACTTCAAGACCAAGCCTTTGGATTGTCGCGTTGACGGTTTGTTTTGGCTAGCATACCAATGTTTTGCGGTACTACGTTCCACCCTAAGTAAAGGCTGATTTAATGTTTGGGAAACCCAAGGACAATCCAGAGCCCGAAAATCAAAAAGTTGGCTTCATAAAGCGGCTGCGACAAAAACTGAATCAAGGGGACTCATGGCTCACCTATGACCTGGGTCGATTAATGCCTGGGGGTCAAATTGACGATGAGCTATTGGAGGAGTTAGAAACCCGCTTAATCATGAGTGATATGGGTGTGGATGCCACCCAGGAAATCATGAACACATTGGATCGACAAATCACCCGCAAGGAGGTCAAAGACCCGGCGGCCTTGGTTACCAACCTAAAGCAGTCCATCCTAAAAATTGTTAAGCCTGTTGAACAACCTTTTGAACTCTCGGAAGCTCGACCTTTTGTGCTGCTAATGGTTGGAGTAAATGGCGCCGGCAAGACCACCACCATCGGTAAACTCGCGCGAAGATTGTTGTCCCAGGACCTCAAGGTCATGCTGGCTGCAGGAGACACATTCCGGGCCGCCGCAGTGGAACAACTACAGGTATGGGGCGAGCGCAACCAGGTTCCAGTCATTGCCCAACCCACAGGAGCCGACCCAGGGGCTGTGATCTTTGACGCCATACAAGCCGCCAAGGCCCGGGACGTGGACGTCCTCATTGCTGATACGGCAGGACGTCTGCACACCCAAGGCAACTTGATGCAGGAGCTGGAAAAAATCAAACGGGTGATTCAAAAAGTCGACCCTGAAGCACCCCATGAAGTGATGTTGGTGTTAGATGCCACCGCCGGACAAAATGCCCTCAGCCAGGCGCGTCAATTTAATCAGGCGGTGGGGGTAACGGGCATTACCATTACAAAACTAGATGGCACGGCCAAAGGGGGTATACTCATCGCCGTTGCTAAGGAACTAGGATTGCCCATACGCTTTGTGGGTGTGGGCGAGAAACTTGAGGATCTCGGTGTATTTGATGCAGAGGCCTATACAGACGCTTTGCTGGTAGGTCCAGGTGAACCCGCCTAGTGACCGAATTCAAGAATGTAACTAAGCGCTATCCCGGTAATCATGATGCGCTCAGAAACCTCAATCTGCAGATCGAGAAAGGCGAGCTAGTCTTTCTTACCGGGCACTCCGGCGCCGGCAAAAGTACGCTTCTTCGGCTGATCGCACTGATTGAGCGCCCAACTCGCGGCATGGTCTCGGTCAACCATCAAGACACCAACAAAGTACGCCCGAGACAGGTTCCTAAGTTTCGACGCCAGATCGGCATGGTCA
>JBCCFQ010000357.1:0-4788 GCA_039029655.1 Pseudomonadota bacterium
ATGCAGACGGCATCGTAAACGGCCGTATTGTTGATCCTAGCGGTCTTTCAGCGGATAGCTCGACTGGCGGCGGAGGCACCGGCGGTGGTGGAGGAGGCTCTGGTGGTGGCCCAGGAGACGGTAGCGCTCAAGGTGGCGGTGGCGGCGCCTTTCACGTGCTGTGGCTTGTTTTTCTGATACGGTTTTTCCGTTTTCTACAACTGCTTCCTCGGAAGCCTCACAGCTAACCCGTTTTCTGCACAAGCAATGGGGCCCCTTTTTTGGGGCTCCCGTGCCTTCGTTTAGTCGTGACGAGTGTCGTTGAATTAACACAAGTTTGAGTTCAGAATGCAGCCAATCTAATGGCCAGCGTTTGGATTTGAAATCCGTGACCGATCATCCCTTGGTATCTGTTGTAATGCCTGCGTACAACAGTGCAGACTTCATTCTAGAGTCGCTGCACAGCGTGTTTTCCCAGTCGTATGGAAACACCGAGGTCATCGTTGTTGACGACGGCTCTACGGATAGCACGCCAGACGTTCTGCGAAGATTGGGAGATCGAGTTCGTGTGATCAACCAACGGAACGCTGGCGCGCCCGCTGCGCGCAATCGTGGTATTCAGGCTGCAAAAGGTCAATACATCGCCTTCATTGACTCTGATGACATCTGGCATCACGACAAACTGCGTCTACAAGTTGAACATTTGCAACAGAACCCCGGAGTGGCGATGGCCTGTGCGCGATGGCATGTCTGGCATGCTGAAAGCAACGGCGACTACGTGGTTCCCGACGATTTCGAGCAACCCATAAACTCCGGAACCCTTGACTCAGCTCGGTCCGGTTGGGTTTATACGCAGTTGCTTCTTGATTGCATTGTATGGACCACGACCGTGCTGCTGAGGCGTGATGTGGTGGAGGAGTGCGGGCTATTTGATACGGATTTGACCAGCGGCCAAGATTACGATTACTGGTTTCGGGTCTCCCGCGTTGGAAAGATCGATCAGTTCTCCGAAAATCTCGCACTCTATCGAATAAGACCCCAAAGCCTTGCGCGCACTGTACACAAGCGAAACTTTCAGTACGAAGTCGTAAAGAGAGCACTCGACAAGTGGGGTACTCAGGGGCCGGATGGTTCAGCGCTGCCTGATAGGGAACTTCGAAAACGCGTTACCCATTTGCTGGTCAGCTACGCGTATCGTCAGTCGCACTTTGGTGAACCAAAGATTGCCGTCAAGGGGTCTCTTGAGGCGATTCGCTACGCCCCATTTAATATATCGGCGTGGAAGTACTTGCTGATGTCCCTGGCGCGCCTGTTCATTCCGAAACAACAGGGAATTACCGGTGGCTAGCACAGCTCGATCTATTGCAGGTGGTGCCGTTTGGATGGTTCTTTTTAAGGGGCTTGAGCGTTCGCTTGGTTTGATAAGTACCTTAATTTTGGTGCGCGTCCTGATACCCGAGGATTTTGGTCTTGTAGCAATGGCCATGGCCGTGATAGCAATTGTGGAACTCATGGGTGCCTTCGGTTTCGATATGGCTTTGATTCAGAGGCAGTCAGCTACACGCGAGCACTATGATACCGCTTGGACATTCAACATATTGCTAGCTAGTGCTATTGGGCTAATTATCTTAGCGCTTGCTGTTCCAATGTCGCAATTCTACGAAGAGCCCCGCTTGGTCAGCGTTTTCTTTGCGCTTGCGATTGGTTCATTCGCCATGGGTTTGCAAAACATTGGTGTTGTGGACTTCAGAAAGAACCTCGAATTTGATAAGGAATTTAAGTTTCTTCTATCTAAGAAACTCATTGGGTTTTGTACGACCGTTCCTTTGGCGTTCATACTAAAAAGTTATTGGGCATTGATTTTTGGGATGCTCGCGAGCAAGTTGGGCGCGGTCTTATTGAGCTACATTTGGAGCCCCTTTCGCCCTCGCTTATCCTTGCAGGCAAAGGGTGACCTATTCAATTTTTCTAAGTGGCTATTGCTCAACAATGTTGCCTTAGCGATTCGGAATAAGGCGTCTACTTTCATCATAGGTAAGTCTCTCGGTTCTCACTCTTTAGGTATATTTGCGGTGGGGGACCAGATTGCGAATTTGCCCACCACTGAGTTATCTGCCCCAATCAGCAGAGCGGTCTACCCTGGATACTCTAAGCATGGCAATGATCGTGGCCGTCTCGCAGGACTGTATCTTGGCGTGATGGGTGCCATTATTGCTTTGGCTACGCCTGCTGGCGTAGGTTTGGCTCTGGTGGCGCCGGAGCTTGTCCCTATCATGCTGGGTGAAGACTGGGGCGAGACGATTCCAGTGATCCAGATCCTAGCTGTTTCTGGTGCTTTGCTTTTGATTCAAGCGAATACAGGATACGTTCTTTACGCACTGGGCCAACCTAACGTTCGGGCTCACATGACCGTATTACACGCTGTTGTGCTGGTCGTACTACTCCTGTACATGACCTCCTCTGGCGGACTAGTGGGGGCCGCTTGGGCTCACCTGATCGCAACGCTGATAGTCACGCCCATCATCATGGCAGTGGTTCTGCTTAAACTTACCATTGGACCGAGTGATTTCTTCAGGGTGATGTGGCGTCCAACCCTCGCTGTGCTCGCTATGAGCGCCACTGTCCTATACGTTCGTCACGCCTTAGAAGCGTCTGGTGACTTGGTGGTATTGATTGCTGGCGTGCTCACCGGTGTCGTGACCTATTTGGTCTCGATGATTGCCTTGTGGTTGCTTTCGGGAAAGCCAGATGGATTCGAGTCCAGTGCATTCGAAGAAGTTCGTCGCCGCCTTGGACAAGTGACAGAAACGTGAGCCCAACACTGTCTTTGATGGATAGCGCCCGTATAGTGTGAGGAAGCCTGGTGACCCAGGAAGCGTTTTAATTGGTCGTGAGTTTACGGTATAAGAGGCCCTATGGCGGATCTGTTACACGAATTGGTGTTTGAGTCGGCTGAAAGAAGTCCGACAAACTTGGCGTTGTTTCACAAAGGCAATGAGTATCAGTACCATGAGTTGGCCGATTACATCGAGCGCTTGGCGTACGGACTTGCTGAACTCCACATCGCTCGACGTGCCCGAATCGCTGTCTATTTGCCCAAACAAACAGAAACAGTTGTGTCGTTTTTTGGAGTTGCCTGTGCTGGCGGTATTTTTGTGCCAGTCAACCCGGCTCTTAAGGCTGATCAGGTTGCTCACATACTGGGTGATTGTGACGTTGAAGTATTGATCACCTCTCGGTCGAGGCTGGATGCCATCGGGTCGTCCATTTCCTCGTTAAAACATGTGCGTCATGTGGTGTTGGTGGGGGATGATGCTAATGCAGCCGACGAGACGAATTGGACGGATTTAGTGGCCCATAAGGGGCGCACCGCTGGCCAGGTTATTGATAGAGACGTGGCCTCGATACTCTATACATCCGGCAGCACTGGTAAACCTAAGGGTGTTGTGCTGTCTCACCAAAACATGGTTGCTGGGGCTAAGAGTGTTGCCACATACTTGTTGAATTCGGAGAATGATCGACTACTAGCCGTATTGCCATTCAGCTTTGACTATGGTTTTAGTCAACTGTCAACTGCTTTCCTGAAAGGTGCATCCGTTTTTCCTTTGGACTATTTATTGCCGAAGGATGTCATCTCGGCGGTAGAGAAACATCAAATTACCGGATTGGCTGGTGTCCCGCCTTTGTGGGCCCAGTTGTCCAGATTAGAATGGGACGATGCCGGGGCAACGATCAGATACTTTACGAATTCTGGAGGCGCAATGCCTGAACCGTTGTTGCGGCGGTTGAGGGAGCTGATGCCAAACGCCGCGCCGTTTCTTATGTACGGTTTGACAGAAGCCTTTCGATCTACATTTTTGCCGCCAGATCAGGTGGATCATCGCCCAACCTCGATTGGTAAAGCGATTCCAAATGCAGAAGTCATGGTCGTACGACCGGATGGCACGCCTTGTGAACCCGATGAAATTGGAGAGCTCGTTCATCGTGGTGCGCTTGTATCGCTGGGTTACTGGAATGACCCTGAAAAGACAAATAGTCGCTTTCGGGGATTACTGCCGAAGGATGGCGAGGTGTTTCCGGAGTTGGCGGTTTGGTCTGGGGACAAAGCAACGGTAGACGCGGACGGTTTTATTTATTTTGTCGGCCGCGACGATGAAATGATCAAGTCCTCTGGTTACCGGATCAGCCCAGATGAAGTTGAGCACATGCTTTATGACTTGGAGTTTGTCTTAGAAGCTGTTGTTTTTGGCGTACCTGATGAGGAACTAGGTCAAGCCGTGGCAGTGGTTGCGGTTGCTTCGGGTGAGGATGAGAACCCGACTCAAGCGCTGCTGGGTGCGTGTAGAAGAAACCTTCCCGCTTATATGATTCCTAAACACATCGAGTGGCTGTCAGATCTTCCGAGAAATGCGAATGGAAAGATCAATCGGCCGTTGGTTCGTCAAAACCTTATTGAGAAGTTAGATGTCTAAGAAAAAAGGCCATGCGGAGCTTCCCTATTTTGGTGTTCGAGACGCCTGTTTGACTATCGGAGGTGTCCCGGTTTCGGATCTTTATGAGCAAGTGGGACGAGTGCCTTTTTTTGCTTATGATTCTGAGGTAATCAAAGATCGTATTTCGCTTCTGCGTGAAAAACTCCCAAGCAATGTCTCCCTGCACTATGCGATTAAGGCGAATTCTATGCCGGACGTGGTCCAGCTTATCGCGCCACTCGTGGATGGGTTGGATGTAGCATCCGGGTTGGAGCTGGATGTGGCGCTAACAACAGATACTGCGCCGCATTGTGTCAGCATGGCAGGGCCCGGCAAA
>JBCCFQ010000358.1:0-4783 GCA_039029655.1 Pseudomonadota bacterium
GTTTCGGCTGGCGATTTTCATGACAATGGCGGAATTGGCCAGGGCGGAAAACTCTAGTCCGCCATAGGCTTTGGGAAAAGCTACTCGGCGCACCAAAACCGACCCTAACGGCGGAGGAACAAGCATTTCTCGACGGCCCTGTGGAAACCCTCATGGGTATGCTGGACGACTGGGCCATTCACGAACAAAAGAATCTTCCCATAAAGGTTTGGGACTACCTGAAGAAGGAACGGTTTTTTAGCATGATCATTCCCAAAGCCTATGGCGGACTAGAGTTTTCCGCCCTGGCCAATTCCGCCATTGTCATGAAAATCGCCAGCCGAAACTTAACCGCGGCTGTCACTGTTATGGTGCCCAACTCTTTAGGTCCTGGAGAATTACTCACCCACTACGGCACCGAGGAACAAAAGGAAGAGTACTTACCCAAACTGGCAAAAGGTGAACACCTACCCTGCTTCGCCTTAACCTCTCCCTCCGCGGGATCCGATGCCGGATCAATTCCAGACACTGGCGTGGTTTGCAAAGGGATGTGGCAGGGCGAGGAAGTCTTAGGTTTTCGCCTGAACTGGAATAAGCGCTACATCACCTTAGCGCCTGTGGCGACGGTCCTAGGGTTGGCGTTTAAGGCGCTGGATCCCGATGGCCTGCTGGGTGGTGAAGAACAGCTAGGCATCACCTGCGCCCTAATCCCTACCGATACACCGGGTGTAGAAACCGGTCTACGCCACTTACCCAGCGGGGCCTCATTCATGAACGGCCCCACCCAGGGTCGCGATGTCTTTGTGCCACTGAGCTTTGTGATTGGCGGCCAAGAGCGGATAGGTGACGGCTGGAGAATGTTGGTCCAGAGCTTGGCTGCTGGTCGCGCCATTTCGCTGCCGGCGTTGGGTGTGGCGGGCGCCAAACTCAGTTCCGCCATGACCGGCGCCTACTCGCGAATTCGCAAACAATTCAAAATGCCCATCGGATACTTTGAAGGTGTCGAAGAAGTGCTGGCGCGCATGGCCGGACACACCTATCGAATGGATGCCACCCGAACACTGACCTTGTCTGCCTTAGCGTTGGGAGAAAAACCCAGTGTGCTAACCGCTATTGCTAAATACTATTTAACTGAAGGTAATCGTTTGGCCATGAACGACGCCATGGATATCCATGGCGGAAAAGGCATCATGCAGGGACCCAACAATTATCTAAATAAGTTTTACCAAGCGATTCCCATTGCCATCACTGTGGAAGGCGCCAACATACTCACTCGAACCATGATCATATTTGGTCAAGGTGCCATCCGAGGCCATCCTTATTTGTTGCGTGAAATGCAGGCTGCATCCAATCCGGATGTGGAAAAAGCCAAAGGACAATTTGATCGCGCGTTGTTTGGCCACATTGGATTCACCGTATCCAACGCGGTACGCAGCCTGGTGATGGGGCTGACAGGTGGACGACTTGTTCAAGCCCCGGTGACAGGTCCAACAGCACACTTCTATCGACAAATCGTTCGATTAAGTTCGGCCTTTGCTTTTGTGGCCGATCTTGTGCTCCTCGTGCTTGGCGGCGCGTTTAAGTTTAGGGAAAAAATCTCTGGCCGCCTGGCCGACATCTTGAGTCACTTATATATGTGCTCAGCGGTACTAAAACGCTTTGAAGATGACGGCAGACCCGAGGCCGACTTACCCCTGGTCAAGTGGGCACTACGAGACAGCTTGTTTGTCATTCAAAACCGTTTAATCAATGTGCTCAGAAATTTTCCCATTCGCTGGCTGGGAAAAATCATCAAACTGTTGGTGTTCCCCCTAGGCCATCCCTATCGGGAACCCTCAGACACCTTGGGTAAACACACCGCGCGGGTCCTCATCACGGACAACCCAGCGAGGGACAGACTGATCGCCGGCATCTATTTGTCCCAGGAGGATGACGCTACAGGCTTGGTCAATCAGGCCTTCAAGCTGGTGTTGGCCAGCCACCCGGGCGAGCGCGCCATCAAGGCCCGCTACAAACGGGTAGTCACCATCGACAACTATGAAGAACTCATCGCCCAGGCCCTTAGGGACGAGGTCATCGATGAGAATCAGGCGGATTTGATTGCCCGAGCGCAACAGATTTCACGCCAGGTTATTGATGTGGACGCGTTTCCCCGCGACTATCTCGAACCCGAGTTTCGTGCTGCAGCGCAAACCCAGACCAAAGAGCTGGTGGACGCTTAAAGTAACCAGACTCAATTAAGTTTTCTATAACCTATTGATATAAAAGAACTTCAGTCCTGTTTGGACGAAGCACATAAGCTTCCGGTAGAAAGGCCGGGATTAGGGTAAAAACATGCTAAAAGACGATGGTTTTGAGTTAAAACGTGCGGCAGTCCTCGGGGCTGGGGTTATGGGTGCGCAAATCGCTGCCCATCTTGCCAATTCAGGGATTCCCACCCTGTTATATGAGTTGCCCCCAAAAGACGGCAAACCCAATGATCTGGCCACGGCGGCCATCAAGCGCTTGGGCAAACTCAAACCACCTCCTTTGGGCTCGAAAGCGGTCTTGGCAGACGTGCAACCCGCCAACTACGACCAGCACTTAGACCAGCTTGAGTCTTGCGACCTGATCATCGAAGCCATTGCCGAGCGTTTGGATTTCAAGAAATCACTATTCGATAACATCGAAAATCACGTCAATGCCAATGCGATCCTGGCAACCAATACATCGGGTCTTAGCATCAGCGAGCTGGCCAGTGTGCTACCGCAAGATCTTGCGACGCGATTTGTTGGCGTGCACTTTTTCAATCCACCCCGTTACATGCACTTGGTTGAACTCATTCCACACACGAACACACGAGCCGATGTGGTGGATGGTTTGGAGACTGTGCTCACACGAGACGTGGGCAAAGGTGTTGTAAGAGCCAAGGATACGCCAAATTTCATCGGTAACCGCATTGGTGTTTTTTCCATGCTAAGCGCCATGCATCACACCCTTGGCTTTGAACTGGGCTTTGACACTGTCGACGTACTCACAGGCCCTGCTCTTGGTCGTCCAAAGAGTGCCACCTATCGCACCGCCGATGTGGTGGGTCTGGATACCATGGGTCATGTTATCGGCACCATGCGGGATCAACTGGCAGACGATCCCTGGCATCAGCACTTTGATGTGCCTGGATGGTTGAACAAACTGGTTGAGGCCGGAGCACTGGGACAAAAGTCGGGCGCGGGTATTTTCAAAAAAACCAAACAAGGCATCGAAGTTTTAGACCTCGCTCAAGGCGACTACCGAGCCAGCAGCAAGGACATGTCTGAAGCAGTCTCTGAGATCTTAAAAATCAAGAACCCCGCCGAAAAACTGGCGGCCATGGCTCAATCAGATGACAAACAAGCACAGTTCTTATGGGCCGTGCACAGAGACTTGTTCCACTATTGCGCTTATCACTTAGAAAGCATCGCCGACTCAACCCGGGAACTGGACAACGCCATTAAATGGGGATACGGCTGGAAGCTTGGACCCTTTGAACTTTGGCAAGCCAGTGATTGGCAAGCAGTCGCAAGACTTATCCAAGACGATTTGGATGCTGGCAAAACCATGAGCGATGCACCATTACCGGTTTGGGTCAGTGAGATTCAACATGCACACTCAAGCGAAGGATCATACTCAGCCAGCTCCAAAGGCTATGAGCCACGTTCTACCCTCGCCGTATACAACCGACAACGTCAGCCGCAACGTCTGTTGGGCGAGACTTCAGATACCGGCAAAACCGTTTCTGAAACCGATGCCATGCGCCTATGGACGCTGGACGATGAAACCTTAATCGCCAGCTTCAAAACCAAAAAGAACACCATTAGTGATGGTGTGGTTCACGGCATTGCCCAAGCCATTGACGAAGCGGAAAAGCAATTTAAGGGATTAGTGGTTTGGCAAACTCAAGATCCTTTTTCCTTTGGTGCCGATTTAACCGGCGCTGCCGCTATCGTTCAGCGTGGGGATCGAGACGGTCTCACAGCGGTCATACAAGCGCTGCAGGAAGCGCTGGGACGACTCAAGTTCTCATCCGTGCCGACCGTGGCTGGAGTTCGCGGTATGGCTTTGGGTGGTGGATGTGAACTGTTGTTGCAATGTGACCGAGTGGTGGCCGCCCACGAATCCTATATTGGTCTAGTAGAGGCCGGTGTTGGCTTGTTACCCGGAGGTGGCGGCTTAAAAGAGTTCGCCATCCGAGCAAGCAGCGAAACCCCGGCCGGAGATACTTTCCCACTTCGGCAAAAGTTTTTTGAAAACATCGCCATGGCTAAAGTATCGGGAAGCGCTTTGGAAGCACGGGAAATGGGCATGCTCAGAAGCACCGACACCATTGTGATGCACGCCGATGAGGTACTGCATGTAGCGCTTAGCCAAGTAGAAGCATTACATCAAGCAGGCTATAAGCCCCCCTCCCCCAATCGCACCTTTGCTGCGGCCGGCCGGGACGGTATCGCTACCTTGAAAGCCGGTATGGTGAATATGCTGTCGGGTGGATTCATTAGCGAACATGACTTTGAAATTGGAAGCCGAATCGCAGACGTCATCTGCGGCGGCGCGGTTGATCCTGGAACGCCTGTTAATGAAGCCTGGCTCATCAAGTTGGAAAGAGAGCACTTCGCTGATTTGGCGTTTATGGAAAAAACTCAACAGCGGGTGATGCACACACTAACCACCGGAAAGCCCCTGCGAAACTAGCAGCGGAATTAGGAGCAAAGAACATGACAGAAAAAGCTTATATAGTTGCAGCGGCTAGAACCCCGGTTGGAAAAGCGTTTAGGGGCTTCTTTCGAAA
>JBCCFQ010000359.1:0-4768 GCA_039029655.1 Pseudomonadota bacterium
ACACACACAAGCATGTACAGCAGGTACGCAGGAAGTACTCGATTCATCCAACCGAGACGTCTGAACAAGACCACGCATAAGACCGGCAGCATCACACCCACCAGCGCCGAAACAATTAGAGTATTTACAAAGGAAAAGTGTAGACCGGCGTTGATCTCATACAATATGAACGCCGTGGCCGCCAAGCCAGAGCAAGACAATGCCAACAGTACGAGAATCCAATGACTGGAACGACTCACAATATTCCCCGCTTAATAAAGGTGGCTATTTTACACGCTTAATGGGGGGGAGTTCCTGATTTGATCCACCAGCCACGGGTAGCACCATGGTCTCTGCGTTTGCCTTGGCCTGCTCCTGCTCGGAATAATCCGCCGGTCTAATGTTACGGGCCTCTGTGAACTTCAGCCTGTGTTTACCCACAGCAATAATGTCGCTGTTGCGAAGCAATTTTTGTTCCACTTGCTTAAAGTTAACGAAAGTGCCATTGGTGCTGTTAAGGTCTATCAGATACACGCCTTTACCATTGACTAGGAACTGTGCGTGGTGGCGACTGATGGCTGTGCTGTCGATGCAGATCTCATTGAAGTGATGACGACCGATGGTCACTCGTTCCTTATCCAAGGTATAAACCCCAAGCAACCGACCCTCAAAGGACAAAACAACTCGTGGCGCATTGTCTTTACCGACAGCAGCATCAGCCAATACCTTTTTATTACGCTCATTCTCCGAGCGCACAGCCCGGGGGGTCAGTTCCAACTCTGTAATGGCAGCCTTGACCACCTTTTCGTCAACTTGATCCCCTTCCTCCTTGGCCAGGGCCGTCAAACATGAGTCGCACAGTCGGTTAATTAATCCCGGTACACCGCCTGTGTATCGATAAATGGAGGGTATGACGCTGTCACAAAATAGCTCATCGCCGTGTAGCCCGCTGGTATGAAGCCGGTGGGCAACATAGTCTGCGGTCTCCATCTCTCCCATGCCCGTGAATTGAGAACGCACCGTGATGGACTTCCAAACTAATGAAAGTTCCTCGCAATCCAAGGCGGACTCCACCTCCGGTCGACCCGCAAGCAAAAGATTAACCGCCTTAGTGCCATTGATCTGCATACCCAGAAGAGAACACAACTCAAAAAGGACTTCGGGTTTTATTTGATCGGCATCGTCCACGATTAGGACGGGCTTGCTGGAATGGGTGGCCTCATGGCGAATAAAAGCACGCAGAATATGACGATATTCTTCCGTGTGGCCCTCGAAGTCTTGGAAGCCAAAGCTCTTGAGTATTGTGGACAAAAACTCGGCGGCATTGTTAGCCCCACCCGACGCTCGAGCCGTGACCAACTTTTGATCAAGTAAGGGATGCAGCTTATCCAACATTGCCGACTTACCCACACCCTGCTCTCCGGTCACGAGAACGCAGGTGTCCCCTTTCTGCATCAACCCATCGATGTCGGCGCAAGCAACAGCCAACGGCTCTGAGTTGAATAGCTCTGTGGTTGCCACCTTGGTGCAAAACACATCTTTAGGAATTACTTTAGTTTTGATCTCCATCTGGCTTCAATTCCTATAGTTTTTGAGAAGCCCACGCCCCCATTTTTTGACGAATCCCCGGTTTTTCTTATTTTTCGGGACTGTTCGTATTCGAGTCTAATAGAAAAGGCCTCCACATGCCAAGTACCTTTAATTAACAACACTAAAACACTGTTTTTTATACATATTTGAGTCATTCGACCCAGTTATTCCTGGGCTTTGCGCAAGATGGCCTCCGTACCCGCTACTAACTGACCCACCACCGTGTTGATGGAGATCGCTGTCAGTGGCTTAGAACAAAGGTCTTGGCCATCGATGGGTGGGCTGCCGTGGTAGAAGCAGCTGAGTCTATGGAACACAAACGGGTTGTGAAATTCCCATCAACACGCTTGTGGGTCACTTTAGAGTCGCTACACTTATCGCTGGTTTAGCCCAAAAGATGTTCAGCGGATGCAGGACAAGCAAACTCAGCTCGCCATAGACTGTGCAACCACGGCCCACAGCGCTTTCGGCCGCTACAACGCCGAATTCAACGCAATAACCAGACGCGCCAGACAGCGGTTTGAGCAACGCAACTGGTTAGCCAGTCAACGAGATCAGGTGGAGCGCATCGAGCTGTACCAACATTCCATTGACGAAACCGTCAAAGCATTGCGGGCCCAGGCGCAAGAATTCTCAGCCAACGAATCATTTTGGGCCGAGGTAAAGCAGCAATACGCTATCCTCACAGCAAATAATCTTGATCAAGAATTTCCCAAAACCTATTTCAACTCACTCACCAGAAAATTCTTTGACACTGTGGGGGTGAACCGAAACATCGAATTTGTGTCCTTTGCTGATAATCCCAGCGAAGAAATACCAAAAAAGGTGCCAAGAAATGTTTATCGAGGACCGGATCCCAAGTTGGTGGCCCGGGAAATCCTGATGGATTTCGCCTTTTCGGTGCCCTATCGCAATGCGGCCCATTGTCTCCATTTGCTGGCAGATGAAATCAGTCAAGAACTCAAATCTCGACAACAAACCGATGACTTCCAGCACGTGGAATTGATACGCGCGGTATTTTATCAAAGCAAGAAAGCCTACCTGGTGGGTCGCACCGTCACTTCGAATCAATCCATACCGCTGGTTATCGCGCTCAAAAACTTTGACGGTGTGGCAATAGATGCCGTGTTACAGGACACCAACGCAGTGAGCATCCTGTTCGGTTTCTCTAGAACTTATATGCACGTGGATTTAGACACTGTGGCAGACGTGGTGGCTTTCTTGAGAACCATTCTGCCGGAAAAGCCCATCAGCGAACTATTCACTGTCTTAGGGAGAGCAAAACAAGGTAAGACCGAACGTTATAGAGACTTGTTTAGGCACCTGGCACGGTCAGAGGATCAGTTTGTTCATGCACCCGGCACCAAAGGCATGGTGATGATTGTCTTCACCCTAGCCTCCTACGACGCTGTCTTCAAAGTGATTCGGGATAAGTTCGCTCCACCGAAAGCCATGCGCAAACAAGACGTCATGAACAAATACCAGCTTGTGTTCACACATGACCGAGCGGGGCGCTTGGTAGATGCTCAAGAGTTTAGGATGTTGGAGTTCGATTTGTGCACTTTTTCTGCCGACGTGCTCACCGAACTTCAGCAAGAGGCCAGCGAGTCCATAGAAGTTCAGGAAAACAAACTGATTCTTAAGCATTGCTACATCGAACGACGCATCGAACCACTGAACCTTTATCTCCGTCGACACTCTCACGACCAAGCAGTAGAAGCGGTGATTGACTATGGTCAGGCCTTACGAGATTTAGCGCGAAGCAACATCTTCCCTGGAGATCTTCTCCTAAAGAACTTTGGTGTAACCCGCAACAACCGGGTCATTTTCTACGACTACGACGAGCTATGCCTGCTCAATGAGTGTAACTTCCGGGATCTACCCAAAGCCCAGAATATTGAACAGGAAATGCAATCGGATACCTGGTTTTTCGTAGACCAAAATGACGTGTTCCCGGAGCAGTTCGTGCAATTTTTGGGTTTACCAAGAGAACTACTGAATGTGTTTTTGGAGCATCACGACGAGTTGCTCACAGCGGAGTATTGGCGCACACTGCAAACCAGAATTGCCAACGGAGAACTGCTAGAAGTTCTGCCTTACTATAGAACTCGTACCCTGCATAGGCCCGATGAAGCCATGTAACATAATGTTTTTCCGACGATTTTGTCGGGTTCGGACAAAATCTTCGCGACTGATAAAAAAAATACCATAAGCTCTTGTTTAAACTGAAAAGATTCCTGGTTTCGTGATACATATCACAGAAATTCAATCCCCTTAGGCAGTATCTTTGCAACGTTGCCATCTTAGAAACAAATAAAAAAAAGCAGCGTCAATAAATATAAGAACTTAAGAGCGCGAGGAAGGCGTTAGACGGATGTATCTTGAAAGATTCAAATTGGAGGAGTTTCCTTTTCGGTTGACTCCCGACCCGAGCTTTTTGTATTTGAGTGAACAGCACGCCAAAGCAAAAAGTTACATGGAATCCACGCTACTTTTAGCCGACGGCTTTGTGGTCATTACCGGCGAAATAGGCTCTGGCAAAACCACCCTCATCGAAAGTTTCCTAGCAAGCCTAGACGATGATGTAGATACAGCGAGAATTCACCAGACTCAGGTTACCCCTATCGAGTTTCTACAGGCTGTTCTCATCGAGTTTGGCTATCACCCGTTTGATAAAGACAAGACGGAGCTGACCCAGATGCTGAATCAGCATCTGTTACAGCAGTACGCAGAACAAAAGAAAATTGTCCTGATTGTCGACGAAGCACAAAACCTGACTCACTCAGTGCTGGAAGAGTTAAGGCTTATTTCGGGACTTGAAACCACGAAAGAGAAAGTACTCAGCATCATCTTGGCAGGACAACCAGAGTTTAACGATACGCTAAACTCTCCCCGCCTGGCACAACTCGCCCAGCGAACCCGTTTAAGGTTCCACATTGGCGCGTTGAGCGTAGAGGAAACCAAGGAATACGTTAATCACCGACTGAAGGTGGCAGGCGCGGGTAACCGAAAGCTTATTGACGATCAGGCCATTGCTCCTATCCATTACTATACCGGTGGCGTTCCAAGGCTGATCAATACCCTGTGTGACACGGCCTTCCTTGTAGCGTTTCAACAAAACGCGAAGTCCGTTTCGGAAAAAATCATTAAAGAAACCGCGGACGAGCTGAATTGGCAAGAGCGCACCTTTCCAATTCAG
>JBCCFQ010000360.1:0-4755 GCA_039029655.1 Pseudomonadota bacterium
ATAGATGTTGATAGTAAGGCAGCATACCTCCCAATAAAGGGACTCAAAAAGCTTGTGGCAAACCATATAAACCATAAGTACAACAGGAAGTGAGAATGTGCCGAACGTTAATGTGGGAAAGGTATGGAACACAAGATGCAACACCACCACTTGAGCCAACAAAGGCCAGGAGAATGTGTGCAGAAACTGGTGCTTTGCAAGTCGTACATTTCTCGATGTCCACAATTACTGTTGATGGCCAATCCAAATAGAAGGAAGCCAGTAATTAAGTAAGGTAGTGTCCATCCTATACACTTTAATCTTTAGCCAGTCCCGAAGGCCAACTGGTTCCAAAACATCTTGGTATCACAGGCAGTTAGTAATGGGTTGAGTCAGACGAGACTGCAATTCTCGAATAAAAGCAGTGTTTCTACGTCAGGATCAATATTCACAAGGAATGCCAAAACGTCATCCCTGAGCCATGCGAACAAGATTAGGAGATACATCGGGGACGCAGTTGAGCAACAGCAGTTGCTGGTCACAATGATAGATGATTATACAAATGTCCACGCAATAAGGCGACCAACTGACAGGACAACATCTGTTGCCAGGTTAATGGCAACAATACCGTTGATGATGTTTGATTCCATATCTGTCATGCCACCCAGTAAAGGCACCAAAATCCATCTGCTATAGATGCAGAAACCTTGTTAGCATTTAAAAGGATTAGGGAAACAAATGATGAATATCAGCAGCACTTATTCTTCTGTAATGCCAAAGTGGATACATTCAGCATTTTTGTCCTAAAATGCAAAGAGAAATGATTGAGATGCATGAAAAATATCAAAACTGGCATGAGCAAGTTAGCCCCACCAAACACACTGTGGGTCCAGAAGGTTTTGCTAACGCGATACCTGCGATGATGGAGGCTTGGGGAGAGCGCTCACCGGTAATTTTTGTGACCGGTTCTAGCACGCTAAAGCGTCAGGGTTCTGGAGGCTTCAAAGAAATTGATGATGTGGCGATCGCCGCGCCGTTGACCAAGTACAGCGCATCGGTGACCGATGGTGAGCGCATGTCTGAGTTCGTCGACCGGGCCTGGAAAATCGCGGTAAGCGGTTATCCCGGCCCCGTTCATCTCAGTGTGCCGGTCGACATCATGTTTAGCTCTTATGCAGAAGATGCAATGCGTGACGAGCGACCCTTCGATCGGGGACCTTTTTCGCCCCCTCGGGCTTGGCCTTGTCCCGACGATTTGACGCGTGTACTCGATACTGTAGCTAAAGCAGCAAAGCCTGTAATCATCGGCGGCCATGGGGTGTGGTGGTCCCACGCTGAATCGCAACTCGAAGCGGTGGGTAGGCGTCTCGGGATTCCGGTTTTTAACGTCCCCTACCATCAGAAGTTGTTGGGAGAGGAATGCGAAGCTTATATGGGCCTCGCCGATGTCCACCAATACAGCCCGTCCAAATTCGCACTTCAGGAATCAGACGTGGTGGTGATGGTCGGCGCGCGACTCGACAACCAAATGAATTTCGGAAATGCGCCATTGTTTCCCTCCAGCACCACCTTGATTTGTGTCAACGGTTCCCACGAAGAACTCGAGATGAATCGAGCGGCGGATCAGGTGCTCCTCAGCGACCCTGGTGCTTTCTTGGCTGCGCTCGAAGCGCTGGATCCTTTTGATCGTGTTTGGTTCGATTCAAATCGAGAAAAACGCGGGCAGTGGGTTGCTGAGATGTTGGGGGATATTCCCGAGCTGGACCGTGAGCGGATTCATCCGCTTACCTTAGCACTTGAAGTGCAAGAGGCGATGAGTGACGACGATACACTGGTGATCGACGGCGGTAATACCCATTTTTGGTCTGAGATTGCGATCAACATAGCGGGTTGGCAGGGACGAAAATTGGGCAACATCCTGCATCCAGGCACCTTCAGTATGCTTGGGGTAGGTGTTCCTTTCGCGACAACTGCAAAACTGCATCGACCGGACACCAATGTGGTGGTGATCAGTGGAGACGGTGCCTTTCTTTCCGGCGGGTCGAGTATTGAGGCAGCTTTTCAAGAGGCGTTGCCGGTGGTGGTGGTTATCGATAGCAACGGCGGTCTGGACTGTATCTCGCAGCAACAGGAGCGCCTGTTTGCCAACCAACAACACTTCGCCACGGATTTTCGCGATATTCCATTCCACTCAATGTTTGAGGGCCTTGGAGGTTATGGCGAACTGGTCACGCGCCGTGGTGAGATTGCGGCCGCAGTGCGCCGCGCCATCAACAGCGGTAAAACGGCCTGTGTGAATGTAAAAACAGTCGGCCACATCAGCCCGATTGTGTTGGCTACTACAAGTAAACGCGACAAGGCCTCAATCGAATGAACATCACAGTTTCATCGCATATTCTCGATTCGACGACAGGTGGGTCGGCGATAGGGATTCGTGTTCAGCTATTCACTTTGGCGAGCGACGGTTCACGTCAATGTCTACTTGACACCCGAGCCTCCGACGAGGGTCGCGTTGTCGAGGCTTTCGATATTGCTAGCGAGACAGAGTGCGAATTAGTTTTTCACAGTGCAAGTTTCTTCGGAAGTAGTGCTGACTGCTCACCCGTTCAACAGGCGGTTTTGCGGTTTACAACCCGAACCGATCAAACTCGCTACCATCTACCGGTCATGCTGGCGCCGCATTCCTATTCCGTTTGGTGGTCTGCCTAGTTCACTTAGTGTCGTAACTGTATTCATCCAATGTCGTCTCCCAAGCTCCAGGTTTCTCGACGTATACGCGCCACGCCGTACACCCCCCGTGTAGAGGCACTTGGTGTGAGTGAATTTTCTGTAGTCAATCACTCGATCTTGCCCAAAGGCTATCAGCGTTCGGTTGTTGACGACTACTGGCATCTAAAAGAACACGTGCAGCTGTGGGATGTGGGCTGCCAGCGGCAGGTGGAGCTACTCGGGACCGACGCGGCTTACCTCGCTCAACTGATGACACCGCGCGATTTGAGTCAAGCCACGGTTGGGCAATGCCTGTATGCGCCCTTGATCGATCACGAGGCGGGAATGCTCAACGATCCCATCATTTTGAAGATTGCTGAGGATCGATATTGGTTGTCGATTGCCGATGCCGATGTCTTGTTGTGGGCCAAAGGTTTGGCGCTAGGAATGAACTTGCAAGTGGAAGTGCATGAACCCGATATATGGCCGCTAGCGGTTCAAGGCCCGAAGTCCGACGAGTTGGTGTCGCGTATCTTGGGTGATAGCGTTCGGGATATACGTTTCTTCCGATTTGGGGTGTATAGCTTCGATGGTCACGAAGTGGTTGTGGCACGCACAGGTTTCAGTAAGCAAGGCGGGTTTGAACTATATCCCTTGGGCAACAATTTGGCGCTTTCACTCTGGGACACTCTGTGGGAAGCGGGTGAGGGTTTGGATCTCGCTCCCGGCACTCCAAACTTGATCGAGCGTATCGAAGGTGGGCTGTTGTCGTACGGCAATGAGATGACACTTGAACACAACCCATTGGAGTGCAACTTGGACCACTATTGCCAACTCGATGGTAGCGTGGATTTTATCGGTCGTGATGCATTGTTAAGAGTTGCGCAAAGCGGTCCATCGCGTCGAATTCGCGGTTTGCTGTTTGGCGACGAACCGGCCGGCCCTTGCCGACACCCCTGGGCGATTAGAGTGCACGGAGAATCGATTGGCGAAATTTCAAGTGTGGCCTGGTCGCCGCGCTTCCAACGCAACGTCGCATTGGGCATGATCGATCGCGGTCACTGGAACGCGGGTACGCAGGTGGTTGTGGTACCGAATGAGCACACCCAGCTCAATGGTCAAATCATGAATCTCCCTTTCGATGAAGTCGATATTGTAGCCGGCGGATAGATTGGCTATTGTCCACATCCTCTGAGTTAGAACGCTACCTTCCGATCGCGAATCGAAGGATAGGTCATACAACCACCGCGAGAGGATCAAGACGTGACCCAAGCAATTACCGGCATCGACAACGACTACGGCGTGTTGCGCGACGTATTGTTGGGTAAGCCAACATATTTTCGATGGACAGACGCGGGTCCGCTTACGCGTCGCACCCTAGCTAACGCGCATAAAACAGGGGCAGCATTCGATTACGAGCTCGCACAACATCAGCACGCTGAAATGGTGCGCGTGTATGAAGAAAATGGCGTTACCTGTCACTACCTGGACGCCGATCCCGTCTTGCATCGCAACTTCTTTGCTCGCGACTCCAGTGCAATGACACCTTGGGGTGCGTTGATTTGTCATATGCAACTCAAAACGCGCCGCGCCGATTACGTTACGGCGATTAAGTTCTACCAGGACAACAACATTCCCATCTGGAAGCACTCGACCGCGGGTCACTTCGAAGGAGGTGACTTCGTCATTCTCGAGCCGGGAGCCGTTTTGATCGGTTACGGCGGAGAGCGTTCTGAGCAGGAAGGAGCCGAACAAGTAGCAGAATGGGTGCGTGAGGAAGGTTGGGAGGCAGAGGTGTCGCCCATTCCGGCTCTCTTTGTGCACATGGACGGTTTGGTGGTGCCGATCGCGCCCAAACTGGTGGTGACTTGTCTCGATGCTTTAGAGGGCTGGGTGGTCGACTGGCTCCGTGCAAGAGATTTTGATTTTGTCGACGTGGGATTCGCCGAGGCCAAGAATCTCGGTGTCAATCTAGTCTGCCTGGGCGACAACCGTGTAATGGCAATGGCCGGCAGTGATGGGTTAATCGCCGATCTCCGGCGCCGAGGCTTCGACGTGTCGGTTCTG
>JBCCFQ010000361.1:0-4752 GCA_039029655.1 Pseudomonadota bacterium
AAGGGTTCAAGATTGATCTCTTGCGGCACCAGCCCGATCAGGCGGCGTGCTTCAAAGGTTCTGGAATCTTTCAGATTTTTCTTGGCGCCAAAGAAACTTCTTCGCGCCCAGAAATTGTAGAATTCTACAAGGATAATCCGTCGTTCGCTGACGCTCTGTGATGAATTTTCCGCCATTTTCTTACTCTCACGTGTTGTGGTACCCAGTCCTTCTGCTTGCGATTTCGCAATAGAAGAGAAATGATTCTTGTTGCGTTGAGGGAGAAATTTAGCATCAAAATCAGCTCTGACAACGTCAATTCCTAGGTTTTTCTTCACGATAGACTCAATTATTGCCTTAGGGTCCGCGTTGGAGTCAAAGTCTCCTGATACACGAAGGTATCGTAGCTTCGCTGAGCTCTTCTGTGCCGTGGTTGTTTTCGTCAGAGAATCGATTTGTTCTTGCTGTTTTCTGACTGTTGTCTTCAGCAAGCTAAGCTGTTCAGTTTGTTCTTCAATCTTCTGAAGGAGAATCTCTTGATCTTTTTTTAGTTGTAAAACAACGTCTTCCATTGCGTTCTTCACTGTTTGAGTGAATATTGGAGACAGCAGGATCTCCTTTAGGTCATCTTTTGTAATTCCAGTGATGCCTTGCTTCGTGGACTTCGAAGCTCGAGTTCCACGAGGGCTCGTCATTGTTGCTGATTCCAAAGTCTATCCCAACATGTAATTGATTTTTTGTAACATATGCGCGGTTGGAAAGCGTAACTTTCCATGCAGATGCGGAGCAAAAATTTCTCCGTCCACCCTCCACGCAACCAATTACGCAATTCGACAACACGACATTGACTGGGATGCAGAGCTACCCCAGCACATTCTCAAACGATGGGTTGACTGGAAGGAGAACCTCAGTCAAGTCGAGTCCATTGCCATACCGCGACAATTCTGTAGTGGCTTGGACAGCAATAACATTGTAAATACCACTTTACATATCTTCTGTGATGCGTCAGAAGTGGGCATGGGGGCTGTAGCCTACCTCCGATTCGAGACGAAGGAAGGAATTCACTGCAGCTTCGTTGTAGGCAAGTCAAGATGCGCCCCACTCAAACAACTCACAATCCCGCGGCTAGAGCTCCAAGCGGCCGTTCTGGGTTCCAGGTTAGGCAAGATGTTGGCAGCTGAACTGGATATTCACATCGATGAAACATTCTACTGGTCTGACTCGAAGACAACACTGGCGTATATCCAGAATGCGGAGAAGCGATTTCATGTGTTCGTTGCAAACCGCATTGCAGAGATCAGGGACAACACGTCTCCAAGTCAGTGGCACCACTGCCCAGGACTATTGAATCCAGCGGACGACGCGTCACGTGGTCTGATGCCACAAGAGTTTCACTCCGACCACAGATGGCTGAAAGGACCGTCGTTTCTATGGAAATCGCGATCTCAGTGGCCAGATGACGTCATCCCTTCCGTAGGCGAAGAAGAATTGGAATTGAAAGCGGTATCGAACGCCCTTCAGACGACAACCGATGATGATGTCACAATCGACCGCCTGCTGACAAGATACTCTTCTTGGTCGAGGCTCACGCGAGCTGTAGCCTTCCTGCAACGATTCGTGGAATTCAAGGTTGCGAATAACCGGCGCAACGAGAAACAATTGACTGTGGACGACATTCAGAAAGCAGAAGCCGCAATTGTACGCTGCATACAGCGGAAGACCTATCAGGCAGAAGCCGACGCCCTTGAGCGAGGCAAAGACCTATCCAAGCAATCGAAGATCCTGAAGCTGACACCGTTCATAGACGAAACTGGACTGATCAGAGCTGGAGGAAGACTGGAGCATGCCGACATGGCACCAGCCCAGAAGCATCCCATCATACTACCGCGGAACCATCCCGCGTCGACGGCAATCGTGAACGACGCACACGCCAAGCTGGCCCACTCGGGCGTTGAGGCAGTCGTTGCCGAAATCAGGGGTCGCTTCTGGATCCCACAACTGCGCGCTCTCGTCAAACAGAGAGTGCGATCATGCGTCATCTGCAGACGGCTTGCTGCAAAACGCTCTCATCAACTAATGAGCAGCTTGCCCGCCGCCAGAACGACTGGCAATTATCCATTCGAAGCAACTGGAGTTGACTTTTTTGGACCGTTTTATGTGAAAATCCGGCGTTCCACCGAGAAACGTTGGGGTTGCTTATTTACATGTATGGCAACACGGGCTGTACATCTTGAGCTCACCCGATCACTCGACACAGATCACTTCATTAATGTGTTGAGGCGTTTCAGGTGTAGACGAGGAAATCCGAAGAAGATTCATAGCGACAACGGCACCAACTTCGTGGGCGCTGAGCGCGAGCTGCGCCAATCGATTGACACTTGGAACCACAACAACATCGCGAGTGAACTGCAACAGACGCAGACGGAATGGCTGTTTAACACACCAGCCGCACCGCACACCGGGGGAGCCTGGGAGCGACTCGTGCGAAGCGTGAAGAGATGCTTGAAAGTTGTGTTAAACGGACGGACAGTTACACCAGAGGTTCTGGAGACTATCTTCGTGGAAACCGAGGCCATCATCAACGCGAGGCCGATCACTCGATCATCAGACGACCCATCGGATTTGTCCGCACTTACACCAAACAATTTCCTGATGTTGCGATGTCCACCGTCGTTGTCACCGGGCGTGTTCACGCCATTGGACGAACTCATGCGCAAGCAGTGGCGACAGGTCCAGGCGCTTGTCGACCGCGTGTGGACAAGATGGAGACGGGAGTACCTGCCAACCCTGATGGAGCGCACCAAGTGGACGATGAATCAGCGGAACTACAACCCAGGTGATTTAGTTCTGTTAGTCGAGGACAATGCGCCACGTGGGCACTGGCCCTTGGCGGTGATAACGGACGTGTTTCCAGGCCCTGATGGCCTCATCCGAACAGTCAAGTTGAAGACGAAATCATCGATGCTTATTAGACCCGTCACTAAGCTTTGCCTTTTAGAAGGAACATTATTAGTAAAAGATTAGTCCTTTTACGGGGGGACTGATGTTAGCGCCGGACTGAACATTTATTAATCTCATTTTCATGATAATCTCTATTTCAAGTTTACGTAATTTCTGCTAGCTGTAGTAAGATATTAATTAATTCTAAATAAGGCAATTCATTGTTATTCTAGTATAAAAGCAAAATCAAGGTTAATTTAGTTGTACTAAACGAGATCCAGCTCGGGCATCCGACGATCTGTGTACCCGGAGGACTTCTTCGTCATCTTTGACAGCTCAATTCGGTGAGTGTCGCGACTGTGTTTCAGTTGCAAATCCAGCGTTATATTATCATTGTATTCATCAAGTTTCTGAAGATTCAAGTTTCAAGTTATCACATTCGTCTCATTATTCTGGTTTTCATTCGTGGTTATACTCAAGCTATTCAATCATTCAAATATTGGCACCAATCCTTCAAAATCCTATCATACAGTCCTCTCAATTATCCTTGGTGTTAATATTCCTGGTCCGAGTCGAGCCTGATTATACTGTGTGCAAGACAAGCCAAATCGTGTTCCAGTTGTTGACTGTTTTATCTCTTTCTGTTCGTGTTTGCCCGTCGTCATCCTGCCCACAAGCATGGCCACGCAACAGTCATCGCCCGAGGCGACCGTGCAAGTTTTGCGATCACGAAGAGGAAAGTTGGCCGCAATGACGAAGACCATCACGAACGCAGAAGAGACTCTGGGACAAGGCACAAGCAAACGCGTACTACAAAATTATCGTAAGAAAATTGATGCTCTGTTTAGTGATATCGAGGCACTGAATAACGAATATTTGGCATTGATTGATGATGACGTTGAATTCGAAGAGGCCAGTACCTGGATTACAAACGTTGAGGCAAAACTATTCTTGATTACCGCTGCTATTGATGATGAACTAGAGCAGCGTATTGATGAGGCCAGTTCAATCTCGAGTTTTGTTAGCGCCCATAAGATAGCCGAAAGAATGAGTGCATCTATTGGCCCCGAGGCAATACCGGAATATAGGACTGAAGTCGCTTTAGAGCCAACTAGCCCTACGGGAGTTTGCCCCCCGGGATCAAGTAGCGCCATGCCAGAGCCACCGAGCCCATGCCCAGTGGTGATTCCGCCCCAGGAGAAAGGCCCCAATACAGCCATATTTAAAGAGCTCACTCCTGTAGCCCATGAAGTAAAGCAGGCTAAAGCCCATCAAGCAAAGCAGGAAAATCTATCGTTCGATTCGTGGATAGACAAGCTAGATCCACATGCCCAAGAAATGCCTATTGATGAATTAAATTCTTTTGCCGATACACTGATCTCGCTGCATTTGAAGTTAGAATCTTACGGCGGGGAACCCCTCAAATATCAGGATTTCATTACTTCGTTCCGTCATCAGGTACACGAGCGACGGTCGCTCGACGACTCAACGAAATTTATACACCTTTTGAGCCATTTAAATGGCCCCCCAAGAATTGCAGTCGAGGGGCTCCCCAGGAACAGCTTCGGCTATAAGTCAGCTCTTCAAACATTGAAAGACACGTTTGGTGATCCCGTCACGATTTCCCGGGCCTATATAGAAAGAGCCATCAAAGGGGACCCCATCAGCCAGAAGGACCCGATTGGTCTCAGAAACTATTATTACGAGCTATGCTCAACTAACATGGGATGTATCAAAAAGATGGCAAAAGGCAGCTTGTAATGCACATGAGCATTGTAAATCCGGAGATCCACGGCGAGATACACAAGCTCAGAATCCATGAAACACTAAGGG
>JBCCFQ010000362.1:0-4746 GCA_039029655.1 Pseudomonadota bacterium
GCCGCCATCACCAAGTACTCACCCGCTAACTCCAGTTGGAGATCTTCCATCATCTCAATGTAGCTCACGTACTGATCCGTAATCTGGGCGATGGGAATATCCAGGATATCCAAATTCTGGCGCTTGATGAGATAAAGCAGCAGATCCAGCGGACCTTCAAAGGCCTCCAGAAATACTTCTAGGGCGTCCGGTGGAATATAGAGATCTTGGGGTAACTTGGTGAATGGTTCCCCGTCAACGATAGCAAAGGGCATCTCCGTTTGCTGGGGACCGGTGGGCTCTATTTCTTGCACTTCGGGGTTCTCTACCGTTGTGGTCATCGGTAATTCAGCCCCATGGCTTGTCTAACTTCGTTCAATGTTTCCGCAGCTTCCGCCTGAGCCCTCTCACTACCTTCTTCTATGATACTACGAACGAGGCCCAAATCCTCCTCAAATTCTCGCGCCCGCTCTCGTATCGGTGCCATATCAGCCACCATAAAGTCGGCAACTCGATTTTTACAATCGATACAGCCAATACCCGCGGTGGTACAACCCTTTTGTACCCAACTATGGGTTTCTGTGTCTGAGTAAACTTTATGCAAATCCCACACTGGACACTTCTCGGGGGTTCCAGGGTCGGTGCGTCTTACCCGCGCTGGGTCCGTGGGCATGGTTCTGATCTTTTTCAGGACCTCATCAGGTTCTTCGCGAATCAAAATGGTATTGCCGTAGGACTTGGACATTTTTTGCCCGTCAAGCCCAGGAAACTTCGGCGTGGTGGTGTGCAATGCATCCGGCTCCACTAGAATCGTGCGGCCTGTGCCTTCCAAATAACCCAGTAATCGATCCTGATCGGCAACGGTTAGGTTGGCCTTTTCCACCAGCTCTCGACCACGGGCCAAAGCCTGCACATCCCCTTTTTCCTGAAACAACTTCCGGGCCCGCATATAGTCTTTGTTAATACTGCGACCTAAGTTCTTCGCTGAGCGCTTGGCTCGCTCTTCAAAGTCTTGCTCTCGACCATAGATAAAGTTAAAGCGACGAGCGACCTCCCGGGTCATCTCCACATGGGCTGCCTGATCCTCCCCCACGGGCACACCCACGGCGCGATAAAGCAAGATGTCCGCGGACTGTAACAGCGGGTAGCCTAAGAAACCGTAAGTCGTTAAATCCCGACCCACCAATTTCTCCTGTTGATCCTTATAGCTAGGCACTCTTTCCAGCCAAGACAAGGGCGTGATCATGGAAAGCAACACATGAAGTTCCGCATGCTCAGGCACTTTGGACTGCACGAAAACCGTTGCGGTGTCTGGCGCAATACCACAGGCCAACCAGTCGATGACCATATTGAGTACGTCATCTTCTACATTGCTTGGGTCTTCATAATGAGTGGTATAAGCATGCCAGTCGGCGACAAAGTAAAACGCCTCATACTCATGTTGTAGCTGCACCCAGTTCTTTAGGGCTCCGTGATAGTTGCCCAAGTGCAAACGACCACTTGGTCGCATACCCGACACCACACGATCCGCCCCAGAGTTAGTCCCCACGTTTTCTCTATCCTCCAGTCAGTGTAAACAGCACGCTCGCCAAAAAATCGATAGCTGGTCTTAGAATGGGACCTAGCACCCCTGTAAACAACAACAACATGACGATGATCAAGCCGTATGGCTCAATGGAATCAAACAAACCGGATTGCTTCGGCGGCATCATGCCTTTTACTACTCTGCCTCCATCTAAAGGGGGAATGGGCAGCAAATTCAGCACGGCAAGAATGAGATTGATCTGGATACCAATCAACGCCATTGAGCCAAAAAAACCGCTGCCGGCTGAAGCTCGATACACAATCATCCAAATCAATGCCATCAAGATATTTGACACTGGTCCCGCCAGCGCCACCCAGATCATATCCCGGTGGGGATTTTTTAAGTTTCGCTCGGCCACGGGAACGGGCTTTGCCCAGCCGAACAAAAACGGCGCACTCAGTATCAGGAGGAGAACGGGCAAACCAATAGTGCCCACGGGATCGATATGTTTAGCCGGATTGAGGGTCAAACGCCCCATCATTTCCGCGGTACGGTCACCAAATTTTTTGGCGGTCCAACCATGAGCAACCTCGTGAACCGTGATGGCCAACAGGACCGGAATGGCCGAATAAGACAGGATGTAAAGGATTTGTTCGATATTAGGCATTCAACTCTCCAATCCTGCCGGTATAGGCCCTTTGCCCGGGCGAATCACTTCGGGTACAGACCCTGTTAGATCTAGCACCGTCGTGGAATCGATACCACAGGACCCACTATCTATGATGCCGTCCACCAGGTGACCGATTTTCTCTTGGATCTCGTGGGCGTCATTGAGTGGAACGTCCTCACCCGGCAAACGGCAGGTGGTGGTCATAATGGGTTCGCCTAAGGTTCTCAGCAGCGCCTGGGGAACCGCATGAGCTGGAACGCGGATTCCGACGGTCTTGCGTTTCGGATTGCGCAGGCGTCGCGGCACCTCCCCGGTGGCTCTTAACACAAAGGTATATGGACCCGGTGTTAGGGACCTCAGCATTCGGTAGGACACATTGTCCACCCTGGCGTAGGTTGCGATCTCGGACAAATCCTGACAAATCATTGAAAAGTAATGATTCTTGTCCGCGCCCTTGAGGCGCTGAATTCTCTCTAAAGTTGCCTTGTCACCAATCCGGCAACCCAAGGCATAACAAGAGTCCGTGGGATACACCAACAGACCACCCCGGCGCAGCAAGGCCACCGCCGCCGCAATCAAGCGTGGCTGGGGATCTTGAGGGTGTACTTGAAAAACCGTGGTGGCCAAAGCCGGTCTCCGGGTGAAATACTGGGTAAAGCTGCGCTATGATACCGGCCTTCTCTAATTTCGCCAGGATTCTCAAGCCTGACTTGGCATTAAATGTCTTTTTTACTCGATATTTTCCCGCTTGCGGTCTTCTTTGTTGCCTATAAGTTACAGGGGGCTATCTTCGCCACTGGCGCATTGGTAGTGGCCGTGCTGCTTCAGACGCTGATTTATTGGCTAAAAACCAAGGAAGTCAAAAAGATGCATATGGCCACAGCCGTGCTGGCAGTGGTTTTCGGGGGTATTACCATCGCCTTGGGAGACCCACGTTTTATTCAGTGGAAATTCACGGTGGTTTATTGGTTGTTCGCGGTTGTATTTCTCACCAGCACACTTTGGTCTAAAAAGCCGCTAGTGCAGACCATGCTGGAAACCGTGTTAAAGGAAAGTGGCAATGGGGAGGTAGACATTCCATCCTCGGTTTGGCACAGAATGAATTCCCTTTGGGTGACCATGTTTTTTGTCTTAGGCGCTGTGAATATCTACGTACTTCGGAATTTCAGCATGGATGCTTGGACCAACTTTAAGGTTTTTTGGTCCACCGCCGCGTTCTTTCTTTTCATCGTGGCGAATATTGTATGGCTCTTTAAATACCTACCCGATGAGGAGCAATCCTGATGCTTTACGCCATCATCGCCACGGATGCCCCAGATAGTTTGGAGGCCAGGCGCGGTGCCCGGGAGGCCCATTTAGCCAGAATGCAGCCATTGCGAGATGCAGGGCGGGTGGTGCTGGCTGGACCCCACCCTGCCATTGACAGTTCCGACCCTGGGCCCAATGGATTCACTGGAAGCCTGCTGGTGATCGAATTTGACTCCCTGGCTGAGGCCAAAGCCTGGGCAGATCAAGACCCCTATGTTCAGGCCGGGGTATACTCCCAAATCAACGTCAAACCGTTCATTCAGGTGTTGCCATAATGAGCAACTTTCCAGCTTATCACCTGTCACATGATTCTCACGAAGTAATATTCGCCAATTTTTAGACCGTTTTGCCAACTCTCATATTAACCACTGAGGCTTATCTATGAAGATCATCTCCCCCGCTGTTGCTGCGCTGTTGTTTGTCTTAGCACCGGCGTCACAGGCTCAAACCCTTGCCACCATTAACGGCAAGAACATCACCGAGAACGATATCCAAATGTTCACCGAAGGTCGGGTTCAAGGACAAATAACAGATCAGCAAAAAGCACAGATTCTGGAGTCCTTGATTGACTTGGAGTTACTTTCCACAGAGGCGGAAAAACAGTCTTTACACAAGGCGGAGCGGATCACCGCCCGATTGGATCTACAAAGAGACCAAATCTTGGCCCAGGAAATGGTTCGATCCTATTTAGAGAAAAACCCAGTCACCGATGCCGATATCAAAGCTGTTTATGAGCAGGCCAGCGGCGCCGGAGATGGTGGGCTAAAGGAATACTGGGCACGGCATATCCTGTTGGAAAGCGAGGAAGATGCCAATGCAGTCATTGAGGAACTCAAAGGCGGAGCTGACTTCGCCACCTTGGCCAGAGAAAAGTCCACCGGACCATCTGCCCCCAAAGGGGGTGACCTGGAATGGTTCCCAGCCAACGCCATGGTGCCTCCCTTCGCCGAAGCGGTTCAGAAGATGGAAAAAGGCACCTTTACTCAAGCCCCGGTGCAAACCCAATTCGGGTTTCACGTGATTTACCTTGAAGACACTCGAAGCCAAAGCTTCGAACAGGTCAAGGAGCAGTATCGAAACCCCGCCCGAAACGCCAAAGTTCAGCAATATATTCAAAGCCTTCGCGAGTCGGCAAAGATTGAAAAAACTTCGTAGATTTAACGCTTTGGGATGCTTTTCTGGTGTCAATCCTCAGAAACGTGATACCAGTCACAGCCATATAACAGAGGTTGGCAGATACTAGCTCCTCGCTTGTCTCTGGTCC
>JBCCFQ010000363.1:0-4745 GCA_039029655.1 Pseudomonadota bacterium
CCAAGGTTTTGGTGGCCCAGTCAGAGTGCATGTTGAATCGTCAACGACGCGAGAAACCTAGGTTCAAAAAGGCGGTGTCTATCGGGAAACGGCAGGTGCAGGAGCGTTTTGGTGTGGATAGCGACACTTGCACAGGAGATCACGCCTGCATTCGCTTGTCTGGATGTCCATCCCTCACCATTAAGGAAAATCCGGATCCGCTGAAAACACGACCCGTCACCTACATTGATAATACGTGCGTGGGTTGCGGCAATTGCGGGGAGGTAGCCCACGAGGCCATTCTTTGTCCATCCTTTTATAAGTCCGACCTTGTCTTCAATCCCACCTGGTTTGATCGCTTCAAATGGCGAGTTCGAAGCGGTTTTATCCGTTGGTTACAAAGAAGAGCTGACCGACAAAGGCAGAAGGCGGCTTAGGCGATGGATTACACCCTAGATCGACCATTCACCATCGCCATGTTAGCCCTCGGGGGACAGGGAGGTGGTGTACTCACCCAGTGGTTGGTGGATATTGCAGAAGCCAATGAGTATTTGGTGCAGTCCACCTATGTTGCTGGTGTCGCCCAGCGTACTGGTGCAACCGTTTACTGTGTTGATCTGTTTCCAAAAGCGAAGGTGTTGGATGAGAATAGGCCTCCGATCTTTAACTTGTATCCCGTTCCAGGTTCGGTGGATTTGGTGGTTACCTCGGAGTTAGCAGAGGCAGGTCGTGCCATACAAAAAGGTTTCGTTACGCCCAACGTGACCAAGATGATCAGTAGTTCCCACCGTGTTTATGGCATTAACGAAAAATCTGCGCTGCACGACGGTACCATGGATCAATCTCCGGTCTTGAAAGCAGCCGGTGAACTTGCGCAGGCGTTTTATTGCTTTGATATGGCGGAGGCCGCCGATGATGCGGGCAGTGTTATCAGTGCCGTCATCCTCGGGGCCATCGCGGGTTCGGGCGCTTTGCCGTTTCCAAGACAAAGTTATGAAGACGCCATCAAACGAGGTGGACGCAGTGTGGATAGCAATCTGCAGGGTTTCAAAGTGGGTTTCCAGCGTGTAACTGCCAACAACTATGAACCAAAGGATAAAGAAATTCCCATGCCGGCTACCTCAGGTCCCAATGGATTAAGCCTCAAGAGTAAGATAGAGGAAACGTTTCCATCAGACCTTCACGCGTTGTTGTTGCAGGGCGCCTTAAAGGCTCTAGATTATCAAGACGTGAGCTACGCCGAAGAGTACCTGTCCCGAGTCAAAGAGATGATGGAGTTGGACAAGACAACCGACGCCGCACTAACGTTTCGATTGACCCGAAGTTACGCACGGATACTGGCGCTGCAGATGTGCTACGAAGACACGATACGTGTTGCTGATCTAAAAACACGCCTATCTCGACGTGTACAGATTCGACGAGACTTAAACGCTGAGTCCGGACAGCCCGCTTACATTCAGGAGTACTTTCATCCCAGGTTTGAAGAGATCTGCGACACCATGCCAGCGGGTATCGGCCGAATAGTTTTAAACAGTTCCTTAGCCCGCAAGCTTTCGTCCCCGTTTTTGAAAAACGGTAAGAGAATTCACACCAATAAACTACTGGGATTTTCTATGCTGTATGGACTGAGCAAGTTCCGCCGATTTCGACGTAGTACTTTACGGTACGCCGTGCAAGAACAACACTTGACGAACTGGGACAATGCCATCAAAACGGCGTTGTCACAGGACTATGACTACGGAGTCGCTACCGTAGAGCTAATGGAAATGGTGTCGGGCTATGGTGATACCCATCAGCGAGGATTGACGCGGTATCGTGAGAGCATTGATGCGGCTGCAGGGGTTGCTAGCGACAATGCGGATGCGTTGAAGAAGTTGCATAAGGCGGCCATGGCGGATGAGGCGGGGGTGGCGTTTGCGGCGGCGTTGGACGCTGTTGCGACTTAAGAGTCGACCTGCGGAAGGGGAGCTACTTTTCTGGTAGTCATTTGGTTTTTTGGTTCAAGCTTTTGGGCTCTAGGCTCTAGGCTCTAGGCTCTACGTTCTGGGCTCTAGGTTCCACCAAAAACGTCATCTTGCCGAAGGGCAGGATCCAGTGATATTCCGCCGCGAAGCGGCACACAAAACTAGTCCAGGCTTTGTTCTATTGTTTTTGAGGAGTCGCTTCGCGCCGCGATGACAATGTCGCCCGAAGCCCGAAGCCCGAAGCCCGAAGCCCGAAGCCTAGAGCCTAAAGCCTAGAACCGAATGAGCCGCTTCGCGGCGGAGTATCCACTGGATCCACCCCTTCGGAGTGCGTGCACACTTTGAAACGCATATGCGGATGTGATCGAAGTTGCCTGAATCCCGCCTGACACTTTCAGATTTGTGGCCCGGCCTGCGCCGGGATGACGATTTCCCCCAATCGTCACTTATGCGAACTCGGCTTCGCCTTAACCTGCAACTCAATCTGTTTCTGTCGAGACTTCTCCTGCTCCCGATAAGCTTGACTCATGCCCGTGTCATATTGCTTTTGCACGTAGTCCACGTCGGCGCCATACCAGGCAGCCGCCTGTCGGGTGAAGTAGGGGTTCCAAAGGTGAGGCCTGGCTAGGGCGACTAAGTCGGCTCGGCGACAGGCGACAATGGTGTTTACCTGAGCCGCTTCGGTGATATTCCCGACGGCCATGGTGTTTAAGCCTGTGAGATTTTTGATGGCTTCGGAAAATTGAGTTTGAAACATACGTCCATAGACTGGTTTCTGATCGGCGACGGTTTGACCAGCCGAGACGTCGATGAGATCACATCCAACCGCGGCAAACCCTTTCGCAATGGCGACTGAATCTGCTTCGGTCATGCCGTGTTCTTGCCAATCACAGGCGGAAATTCTCACCGACATGGGTTTGTGGGATGGCCAAACCCTTCGCATTGCGGAGAAAACTTCGAGGGGATAGCGCAGGCGGTTTTCCACATTACCGCCATAGTTGTCGGTTCTCTGATTGGTTAATGGCGATAAAAAGCTGGCCAATAAGTACCCGTGGGCGGCGTGTAGCTCCACCATGTCAAAACCAGCAAGCTGCGCAAGTTTTGTGGCATGGACAAATTCGTCTCGTATTTCATCCATTTTAGTGCGATTGAGTTCTTCCGGAACCTGTGAGATGCCTTGGAAATAGGGCAGCGGGGAAGCTGAGTATATGGGCCAGTTGTCTTGCTCTAATGGGTGGTCCATTTTTTCCCAACCCAGTTGAGTCGACCCCTTTCGTCCCGCGTGTCCTAACTGCATACACAATTTGGTTTGGCTGTTCTCGTGAACAAAATCCACGATTCTCTTCCAAGCCAACATCTGCTCATCATTCCAAAGACCGGTACACCCGGGTGTGATTCGGGCCTCAGCGGAAGGGCAAGTCATTTCGACAAAAACCAACCCCGCACCGCCCATGGCACGAGAACTATAGTGCACGAAGTGCCAGTCTGATGGTAAGCCGTCGGTGGCTGAATACTGTGCCATGGGGGAGACCACCACCCGATTGTTCAGTGTCATGTCACGTAAACGAAAGGGCGTAAACATAGGTGGGACTTCTTCCTTGCGGCAATCAAAGCCCGTTGTTTCATAGTGAGTCTGCAGAAACTCCTTGTTGACTTTGTCAATGTAACTGGAATCTCGGACATGGAGATTGTCGTAAGTGATGCTTTTTGCTCGTGCCATCACCACCATAGAAAACTGCATGGGTTCCATGTCGTAGGAACGTTCCATGTGTTCAAACCATGCCAGGGAAACGTCCGCGTTGTGCTGGGTGATCTGCACCTGTGTTCGACGTGCTTGGTCATAGGCCTCGAAGGCGGCCTGCACGCTTTTTTCGCCGTGAGCCAGCACGGCGTCGGACAACGCAATGGCGCACTCCATGGCCAGTTTTGTCCCTGATCCAATTGAATAGTGAGCGGTGGCCTTGGCGTCTCCCAAGATCACAATATTCTCGTGGTACCAGTTCTCGCAGAATACCCGGGGAAAATTTCGCCAAATGGAGCGGTTGGTCAACAAACCATGGCCTTGTAGCTCTTCCGCGTAGATCTTTTCTATTTTTTCCGCAGTTTCTTGTTCTGTGGTTTCCTCAAAGCCGTGGGCGCGCCAACAGTCTTCACTCATTTCAAAAATGAAGGTGCTAAGCCCCGGTTCGTATTGATAACTATGCGCGCAAATCACGCCGTGTTCTGTTTCTTTGAAAAAGTAATGAAAAGCATCTAACGGTCTCGAGGAACCCAGCCAAACAAACTTGTTTTGGCGGAGCTCGAATTGTGGTTTGAAGTGATCTTGGTAGTGTTCTCGAATGGGGCTGGCAATGCCATCGCTGGCCAAAATGATATCGGCGTCGGGAAACTGACCTTTCAAGTCAGTGGGATCAACTCGCGCCTCGAAGTGCATGTCTACACCCACTTCTTCGCAACGGGCTTGTAAGAGTTTTAGCAGTGAGACCCTGGAACACCCGGCGAAGCCATTGCCAGCACAACGAATCTCATTGCCCTTGTAGAGTATGACGATGTCGTCCCAATAGGCGAAGTTGTCACGGATACCTTCGTAGGACTCCATGTCTCGGCTGAGAAACTCATCCAGGGTATCGTCGGAAAACACCACGCCAAAGCCAAACGTGTCGTCGGCCTTATTCTGCTCATACAAACAGACCTGCCAGTCTGGACGTGCTTTTTTTGTGAGTAGGCTGAAATACAGACCACCTGGTCCACCGCCAATTACAACATTTTTCACCTGTGCTTTCTCCGCTTGGTGTGGCCACC
>JBCCFQ010000364.1:0-4744 GCA_039029655.1 Pseudomonadota bacterium
CCAGTTGCGTGTGACGCGAATCATGGCGCTCCAAAACAAAAGTGTGATGGTTATGCCCCAGCCCGCATGAATGATTAAGCTGATCTGGTAACTTGGGAATGTGGCGAAATAGACGCCAAGTGCGCCGGTTGTTAATAGGGAGGCAGTAATGAGCTTTCTTGGTGACATACGATCTGCAAGCCATCCGCCCGGGAAGTAAGACAGCATTGCCGTGAGACCAAAAGCACTCATAAGCGAGCCAACTTGGGTGTTGCTTAAGTCCATGGCCGTAGCCAGTGGGATGTAATACACCTCCTGCAAGAAGGGAAGCAGAAAGACCGCGCCGGCGGCAAAGCTTAAGACCGTCATTAACAACCAGCGTCGTAGAGTCGTCACCTCACGCTCCCTGGAAAAATTCGCTGCGTACGCTAGCGCCGATAAAGTTACATATCAATCGTTCGGCGTGAATTAACGTGGTGTTGCCCAAATCGTGACTTGGTGCGATTTCTACCAAGTCCATACCGACGATAGGTCCCTTGGTGGACAGGCCATGTATCAATTGATGTAATTGAATCCAATCCAATCCCCCGGGAGTTTGGGCCATTACGCCGGGCATAATCGTTGGGTCGACGCCATCTGCGTCTATGGTCAAGTAGTAGGGCCCGCCGGCTGGGATTTCGCCCAAGACATAGTCTATACCTTTGTCGTGCATTTCGTAGGCAGTGATAATTCGGCAGCCATGACTTTTTGCATCCTCGACTTCCGGTGTGCGTGCGCTTCCAATACCACGCATGCCGATTTGTATGATGTCGCCAACCCAATTCATTTCCGAGGCTCGACGGATAGGGCTGGAGTAACCTTCGTGTTCACCGTCTATTTCATCCCTCCAATCCAGGTGAGCATCAATAGGTACAAGGGTTATTCGTTGACTCAATACTTCCAGCGCTCTCAATACTGGGATGGGTATTCCGTGGTCACCACCAATGGTGATGAGTTGTGCGCCGGAGGAAAAAATCTTTCGTGCCACAGCTTCCGCTCGGACGAAGTGCGATCCTGGGTCGTCGAAATCAACGGTTACGTTTCCACAATCAACCAAGCGAACGTTTTTGTCACCCAGTAACGGTCCGCCAAGATCGAAGTCAAAATATTCTTTGGTGTATTGGATATCCACCGACGTGTTATAGGTTCTCAATGCATCCGGTGTTTTGCTTTGATCGTTGGGATACTCATCATGGGCGTAGGGCATACCATAGGGTATTCCCAGAAAAGCGATGTCTGCCTCCAAGTGATCCAAGTTCTGGGCCATTGGAAACTCTAGGAATGTCCTTGGTGGTGGCTCAGTCAGTGAAGTCATGAGGCGTCTGCCAGTTGAGGAATGACCTGTCGCAATCGTATATACATGGTGGCGTACAAAAGCATTCCCACCAACGAAGCGATACCACACATGATGAACACACCTTCGTAGCCAAGTCCTCTTGCCAAGATGGTTGCTGCAATATTGGGTCCGAGTATTTGACCTAGACCCTGCGCGGCAGGGAGCAACGAAGCGAATCGACCGGTGGGGTCAACGTTGGCCACCGTTGACATTTGGTAGACGTCGATAAAAATCCACAAAAAGTTGAACGAGTACACACTGACAAAAACGATGGTCTTGTTCATACCAAGGGCCAGCATGGCAGCGATTGCTGCGTGGGACACAAGTGCTAACAACAAAGGTCGCGCCAGTCCAAAACGGTTGCTCAATACAGTCGCCAATAAACAACCTAAGCCGCTGGCAAAAGATGCAAAAACCAAAATGTTGCCAAGCCAATCCTCGTCAACACCGCCGTCTCTACCCGCAAGTTCTATGTAAGCCCAATAGGCACCTATGTTTACGTAAGTGGAGACAATGGCGGCTAACACCATCCATGGAACATAAGGAGGGATTGAGACTAGCTCTGCCGATGCTTTAGCGCTGGGCTTTTGTTTTGACTTATTGGGTCGCGGTGGCAACCAGACTAGAAAAAGCAATCCTAGACAGAAGCAAATGGCGAAGGCCAAATAAATGCCATTCATAGAGAGTCGCTGCAAAAACCACAGTTCGATGGTCTGGGAGAAAACAAAGGCAAATAGCATCAAATTAAATGCAAATGCAGGTCTTGAATGAGCGCCCAAGGTGGCGACTGCCACGGCCGTGTAAATACCGCTGCCGATTCCTGCTACAAGACGAAGATACAGCACCTGCTCATACTCAACGTAACCCATGCAGAGGAGGTTTGCTGCAATGGCAATACCGCCCCCCACAACTGCTAGAAGACGCCTGTTTACGCTGGCAAGAACTAATGCTGTTAGAACGGCACCGAGGGCCAGTCCGCCAAGGTCAGCGCCAGACACCCGACCCACTTGGACTTCGCTGAAACCCAGCATGTCTACCCATGCGGTGTTAATAACTGGAATGCCAACCAAGACGCCATAGCCGACTACGCTCATGTACAACGCAATCGAAATGGCGCGCCAGCCATCAAATACCGTCTTTTCTGAGGTATGGCTTAGGTCTGCGGTCACATTACCCCCGTTGAATTTAAGCGTTTATTTCGGCCGCTTTTTCTTGTTTGGCTCAACCTTGCATCATTTTCAATAGTTGTGCAATGTAACCTTCTTTGATACGGACGGTGTGGTCGTAGTCAATGTCATCAGTCTTGTCAGATATACGAGTGCTAGATTTCGGCCGGTATGTGGCCGGGCCCTACTGCGCCACGCTGTTGGGATACTTGGGCGCGGAAGTTATTCGTGTCGAGCGAATCGGAGGCGGGGAAGACAGGCGTATCGCACCGGTGACCAAGAGCGGTGACGACGGTGCCGTTTTCTTACAAACATCGTGTAATAAGAAAAGCATTTGTCTCAAATTGGGTACCGATGGAATCCAAGATGTATTAGGGAAGTTGGTAGCGTCTGCAGATGTCGTGGTTTGTAACTTCCCTGCCCAAACCATGGGTCGCTTGGGGTTGGACTTGCCGAGTTTGCAAAGGCATAAGGCGGATATCATCTTGGCTAATGTCACAGCCTTCGGGACTACTGGTCCAATGGCGAAACAAGGCGGATTTGATGGGGTGGGCCAGGCGATGTCCGGTTCCATGTATATCACCGGCGAAACCGGTGCGCCTGTAAAAGCGGCAACCCCTTTTGTTGACTACACTACTGCTGTGTTAACCGCTTTTTCCGTCATGGCGGCACTACGAGAACGTGATCGCACAGGCAAGGGTCAGGAAATTTCTTCGACTTTGTTGGGCACAGCTTTAGCTATGTTTAATTCTCATTTGGTTGAGCAGGGTGTGCTGGAGTTGGATCGTGTAGGTACTGGAAACCGGGTGCAGACCTCTGCGCCATCCGATGTATTTGAAACGGCAGACGGACATGTTTTGATTCATTCTCCCGGGGATCAAATTTTTAAACGTTGTGCTGAACTCATCGGCAAACCAGAATGGGTGAGCGATCCTCGGTTTAAGTCAGATCAGTCTCGTGGCGACCATCGTGATGAGATATGCGAAGCCGTTGCTACCTGGTGCAAAACTCAGTCCACAGAAGAGCTTCTGGAAACTTTGGCTAACCATGGTATTCCTGCCGGGCCGATTCTGAGTCCAAGAGAAGCTTTGGTTCATGAACAAACTGCGGCGTTGGATGTTCTTCGATGGATTAGCTATCCAGATTGCGAAAACCCGGCACCAATAGCGGACATGCCAGTGAAGTTTTCGGAATCTGCAGTCGGCATAACCACAAGACCCCCGTTGGTGGGTGAACACACAACGGAGGTCTTAAAGGATTTAGGTTTGAGTCGGTCCGATGTCGATCAGTTGCGAGACAATGGATTGATAGCTTGAGCACCTACTGAATCGTTAAACAATTATCCAGCAATAACTCCGTGCCGTTCATAAAGCGAGACTCGTCGCTGGCGAGGTACAACACCAAGTTCGCAACGTCTTCGGGATCACCGACACCAACGGGGTCTGTGCCTGGTTCCGGAGGTGTTAATCCCAGTTCTTTGTTGGCCTGAGCGATCATGGGTGTGTCAATTGAGCTTGGGTGTACAGAATTGCAGCGAATGTTGTAGCCGTTCATTTGGCAATGGATAGCAATGGACTTGGTCATTGCGCGAACGGCCCCTTTCGCGGCCGTGTAGGCAAAAAACACGGGATAGCCTAAGTGTGACGCGACTGAAGACATATTGATGATTGAGCCACCTCCGGACTTAACCATCAGCGGAATGGCCGACTGACATCCGAGAAAAACGCTTTCGCTCATCACACGGTTAGCGAGTCGAAACTGTTCTAAGGAAGTGGACTCTGGTGTCGCAACAATCACGATTCCGGCGTTGTTTACCAAGATATTCAAGCCACCAAACTCCTGCTCAATTCGGCTCATGGTCTCCTTCCACGCCGCTTCGTCACCGACGTCTTGAGTATAAAACGCGGTCTTGGCACCTGTTTCCCGTGCGATCTCTTCCGCTGCTTCGGCGCCAGCTTCATTGATGTCAGTCAGTACAACGCTTGCGCCTTCTCGTGCCAAAACCATCGCGTCGGCTTTACCTAATCCAGACGCGGCACCTGTTACCAATGCCACTTTGTTTGCAACTCGGTTCCCCATGATTCACTACCTTCAGAACGATTATTGGGTTGCAACGCCTGCTACGGTGATTTCTTCATACAGATACTGGGCAAGCTCCTTGGCCAACTGGGTTGTGGTCGGACAAAAGAGGAGTTGCTCTTGGATGGTTCTGAATCCAACTTTC
>JBCCFQ010000365.1:0-4718 GCA_039029655.1 Pseudomonadota bacterium
ATCGGTCCCGTTAAGAACTGGTTTAAAACCCACATGATCCTAGGCGTTGTGGGTCCCTTGGCAATTCTTTACCACTCAAATTTTCAGCTTGGCTCATTGAATAGCACCGTAGCCTTGGTCTCAATGCTCCTTGTTGCATCCAGTGGTTTGGTTGGAAGGATTCTCTATACACGGATTCACCACGGGTTATTTGGCCGCAAAAAGGAGCTCAAAGAACTCATCGCGCGGGTAAAGCTCACCACCGCCAGCCCCTGCCCTGAAACTAAGTTTGTACCAGACCTGATGGAGAAAATCGCCGAGTACGACCAGCAGGTCATGTCGCTACCAAAGGGCCTGATGGCGAGCTTCATATTACCGATGCGGTTATTTTTCATGACACGGCTCGAGTACTACCGGCTAAGTACTCATATTTCCCGGACCCTGAAGGCACAAGCTAAACATTCACCGGTGGTAAAACAGCATAGACGACGCATGAAAAAAGCCTGTAAGCGCTACGTTGCGGATCACTTGCGAAAAGTACGCCGCGTGGCGGAGTTTACGGCCTACGACCGACTGTTCGCCTTGTGGCACAAGGTACATCTTCCCTTTTTTGTTTTGCTACTCATAACCGCCATAGTCCACGTGGTGGCAGTGCATTGGTACGCGGTGTGAGATTGAATCTTGTATCTTGGTTTTTTGGCGTTCTCACGCTGTGTCTCTTATCTCATGCTTCCTATGCACAGTTAGAGAGGTTGTTGATGCCAGGACCTTTGGCCGAGGCTCATGCCGATCTGGAAAAAGACTGCAATGTTTGCCACGAGAGATCTAGTGACCAACCCACGGAAGCACTGTGCCTCGCCTGTCATGAGGCTGTAGCCGAAGACTTAGCAACCAATACCGGATTTCACGGTAAGTTGGCAGTGGCTAACTCAGCATCGTGCATCGCCTGCCACACAGATCACGAAGGACGTGACGCAGACATAGTGGGTATGAATAGTGGTGCTTTTTCCCACGACTTCACGGACTTTCCGCTTCACGGCGCACATCTGGGTGTGAGCTGCGACGGTTGTCACGCCACCAACGGCGATTTTCGTGACGCCTCCGAGAGCTGCCATGGCTGTCACAAACAAGATGACACTCACCAAGGCAATTTTGGCGAGGCCTGTCTCACTTGTCACAACGACCAGACTTGGATGGACATCATCTTTGACCATCAGGCCACGGCTTATCCGTTAACCGGTGCCCACAAAGACACCGCCTGCCAAGACTGTCACCAAAACCAGAACTTTGAACAGACGCCACAATCGTGCAACACCTGTCACAACGTTGACGATGTGCATGAAGGTAACAATGGTACGGCTTGCCAAGACTGTCACTCCACCGCAAGTTGGAAACAAAACAAATTTGACCACTTGGCTGAAACGGGCTTCCCATTGAGCGATGGTCACAGCGGACTGCTGTGTCAGGACTGTCATACTCGAGACGACTTTAAAGACAACTTAGTGAGCGACTGCTACGCCTGCCACAAAACCGATGATTCTCATCAGGAACGCATGGGCGCTAAATGTGGAGACTGCCACAGCACACAAACTTGGTCAGAAGCCATGTTTGACCACAGTGAAACTGGATTTGAGCTACTGGGAGCACATACAGACGTACAATGCGTGTCGTGCCACAAGGAGAGTACCGATGTGTCACTCTCCACCACCTGTCGAGACTGTCATGCAAGTGACGATGTTCATGCCGGTCAACTCAACGCCTCCTGCGGGGACTGTCACGGAAACAACGACTGGATCAGTGACGTTGTTTTTGACCACGATTTAACCGATTTTCCATTAACTGGACTACACGCAGCGACTCAGTGTCAGGCCTGTCATCAGTCGAATCGATTCAAGGAAGCCGAGCTTGAATGCGGCAGTTGCCATCAAGACGACGATCCTCATCAAGAAACCTTAGGCAATCAATGTAGTACCTGTCACAACACCAATGACTGGAACTCTTGGAGCTTTGATCACAACCTACAGACCACCTTTCCCTTAATCGGCTCTCATGAGGGACTGAGCTGCACTTCCTGCCATAGTCCTTCAACCAAACTCGAAGACACTCCTTCTACCTGCGCTAGCTGTCACCAAGCAGACGACGTGCACGACGGGGAGTTTGGGCAGTCTTGTGGCCGATGCCACAACAGTCATGACTTTAGCGAGATAGATCGACTCTAGAGGACGTCAGATGAAGACTCAGACATTACACACTCGCCTGGTACAAATACTTTGGCTTTTGAGTATGGTGGGCCTCATTTTTGTTGTAGAACAGGCGAACTCTCAATCCATCATCCGATCCAACTTTGACCATGACACCACCACTTTTCGTCTTGAAGGTGCCCATGTCGTAGTCAGTTGCTCCACCTGTCACAACCGCGGGGTGTTCTCGGGTGCACCACTCCAATGCAGCGGCTGCCACTCACCGGGGCGGCGAATCGCCACCACGTTTCAGCCCGCCCGGCACATTCTGACAAGCCAGCAATGTGATTCTTGCCACCGCAGTGATGGTTGGGTACCCGTGCAACGAGTGGATCACATGGAGGTAACCGGCACATGTTTCAGTTGTCACAATAATCGTATCGCACCCGGCAAGCCGTTCAACCATCTGCCAACAACCGACGTCTGCGAGGACTGCCACAGAAGTGTTGCTTGGACGCCAACCACGTTTAGTCACAACCAGGCACTGGCCACCTGCTCCACTTGTCACAACGGCGTCTTAGCCACAGGACAGCACCCCCAACACATCCCGACAACGGCGGAGTGCGACACCTGCCACAACACCACGGCGTGGAGGTGAGAGTCATGACAAAATCTCCTCGCCGTCTACTCTTCTTTCTATTGTTGTCACTGCCCGTTTGGGTCAACGCCAATGTCTTGGACCGTATGATCGAAGACGTTCGAGTGTCTAGGACGGGAGATCAGGCCACGGTACAAATCGCATTAGGTTGCAGGATGCGTTTACTGGAACAACAACCCGACGACGGCGGTACTCGGTTGCGTATTGTCTTGGTTATGGACAATCAATGTCGAAATGCCGCAGGCGGTGCAATGAATGAAGTCAGCCGCCCATCTGGTGCGGGATTGGCTGATATTGATGAAGTCTTCTTTGACACCCCCGGCAACGGCCGCGGTGTCGTGACACTAACGTTTGAAAGACCGGTAGGTTTTGTGGTGAGTCAACAAGTCACCGGGGGCCTTACCGTTGCGGTGGATTTAGGTACGTCGGAATTTGCTGCCACTCCCCCCGTTTCAAGCTCGGCCGCAACTGCCCAGGTTGACCGGCAAAGCGCAACACGACCGAACACACCCAGGCCTTTGCGTTTGAGACCAGCGGAATCTGACTCTGAACGGTATTCCCTACTGCTAGGCGTTTTTCAAGACGCAGAGATTGCGGCTGAGGGTATTCCCGAAGCATTCCGAGACTTCACCACCTACACCACGGAAATCCCTGTGGGCAACCGATTCTGGCAAGGATTGCACCTTGGTTTTTTCGCAACTGAACCAGAGGCCCAACAAGCCATCGCGCAATTGCAAAGTATTTATCCGGATGTCTGGGTCGTTGTGGTCGACAAAAGACAACAAACCGAAGCCGTAGCCAACCAAGTACAACCGAGCGAAACTCAAATTCTCCCAGAACCCGCGCCAGCAATTGAAGGTGCCAACCTAGAAACCACTACCTTGGCGTCCCTTATGAAAGCGGGTAAGCAATCCATTGTTGAGCGCCAGTACCAACAGGCGATTAATGCTTACACCCAAGTGTTGAGTGTTGAAGACAACCCCCACCGGCGCCAAGCCCGGGAGTTTCTTGGATTGGCGTTTGAACGTAACGGACAACTGGATCACGCAAAGTCAGAATACCAACGCTATCTTAACGATTACCCAAATGCGCCTGAATTGGCACGAGTGCAGTCCCGTCTAAATGCCTTGTCCACCATTGATCAAGACATTCAAGCCACACGCCAACCAGAACCCCAGAGCGGCGATGTTAGCCCCTGGAACACTTATGCTGGCTTTGCCCAGTATTTTCGTTACAACATCGAGGAGATACCCAACGGTCTGGGACAAGTAGACGAACTATCTGGCATAACAACCTACGGTAATTTGAATGTAGAACGCACCGGGGAACGATTTGATCTTGCCACCCGGGTGAATGCGTCTTACTACTACGAAACCGTATCCGACGACGGCAGTGTCGGCAACACCGGTTGGGTATCACACGCTTACTTGGACGTCATGGATAAAGAGTTGGGCTTGGAAGGGAGAATCGGCAGACAAACCCGAAATGGCACAGGCGTCTTGGGCAGATTCGATGGTCTCTATTTGGGGTATCGATTTAAACCTTGGGTATCATTCAACGCCGTGCTCGGTCGCCCCGTGGAATCTCCACGCTTTCAGTACAACGACAGGCGCTTTTTCTACGGCCTGAGCGTCAACTTTGAAAGTCTATTAGATGGACTAGACTTTACCCTGTTCAATCATCGCCAGACTGTAGATGGCATCGAGGATCGCAACGCCGTCGGAGGCGAAGCACACTACTCCACCAACCGCTGGAACGTGATTGCGGTGACCGACTATGATCTGGGCTATCAGACGCTTAACACAGCCCTGGTCAGCGCCCACTACAGACTCGGAGAAGAAACCACCATAAATGGATTCTTCGACTTCGGCGCGCAGCCTTATCTGACAACGCAAAATGCG
>JBCCFQ010000366.1:0-4718 GCA_039029655.1 Pseudomonadota bacterium
AGGCACCACAGGGGTTGCCAAGCCCCAACAATGTGCTACGATTGCGCGCCTTTTTTTAACCCTTGAGCGGGAAAAGACCATGAAACCGGATATTCATCCAAGTTACGAAAAGATCGAAGTTACCTGTTCCTGTGGTAACAAATTCGAGACTCGTTCGACGCTATCAGGGGACTTGCACATTGAGGTTTGTTCCAGTTGCCACCCGTTTTACACCGGTCAGCAAAAGATCGTGGATACCGCCGGTCGAGTGGATAAGTTCAGAAAGAAATATGGCATGAAGAGCGCCTAAGCCTCTGGCCTAGTATTCCTTTGAAAAAGCGTCCCTTGTGGACGCTTTTTTTGTGTGTCTTCTAAAAATTTGCTGTGATGCAAAACAAACGCGCTTCGCCTATAATCTGCACACCCTAAGGTTGCGCCTTGAACCCAACAATAGGAATCGCCTCAAGCATTATTGGCGAATAATCGAATCAAGGCGTGGCTCTTGTCCACATGAAATGAATCATCCCAGCCTGTTCCTTTGCTGGGCGGAGTGTTTTTTATGACTGAAAAGGTTTTCAAGCTAACTAACCCAGAAACAGGTACAACCAGCGATCTTGTGGTGCATTCTGGTACCCATGGACCGGATGTTTTGGCCGTAAACAATCTTTTCAAAAGCCAAGGTGTTTTTACCTACGACCCCGGCTTTGCCGCTACTGCGTCTTGCACCAGCGACATTACCTTCATCGATGGTGGAAAAGGCATTCTGCTGTATCGAGGTTATCCAGTAGATCAACTGGCCGAAAACAGCAATTTCACGGAGGTTTGCTATCTACTGCTAAACGGCGAATTACCTACGACGGGCCAGTTAGAACAATTTAACAAGACCATTAGCAATCACACCATGATCAACGAATCGCTACAGCGATTCTTCAATGGTTTCCATTATGACGCTCACCCCATGGCGATGGTTTCGGCGGTGGTGTGCTCCATGTCTGCCTTTTATCACGACACCATGGACATCTGGAATCCAAAACATCGTGAAATCTTTGCACATCGCATGATCGCAAAGATTCCGACTATCGCAGCGGCAGCGTACAAGCACTCATTGGGTCAACCGTTTATGTACCCACAAAATCATTTGGACTATGCAAGCAATCTGCTGCATATGTTCTTCTCGGTACCTACCGAACCTTACGAAGTGAACCCCGTTGCCGCGGAAGCACTGGATTTGCTGTTCATCTTGCACGCGGATCACGAACAAAACGCCAGCACTTCAACCGTACGGATTGCAGGGAGTTCAAACGCCAACCCTTATGCGGCTATCGCGGCAGGAATATCCTCACTTTGGGGTCCCGCCCACGGTGGAGCCAATGAAGCCGTGCTTGAGATGCTCAACGAGATTGGCAACACCAAGAACATTCCTAAGTACTTAGCCAAAGCCAAGGATAAGAATGATCCATTCCGACTGATGGGTTTTGGACACCGGGTCTATAAGAGTTATGACCCACGAGCCAACATCATTCGTGGCATGTGTCACAAAGTATTGGAACAACTTGGCGTAGAAAATGATCCTCTTCTCGAACTAGCTCTTGAATTAGAGCAGGTCGCTCTTAACGACGACTACTTCAAATCCAGAAACCTGTACCCCAACGTCGATTTCTACTCCGGCATCATCTACAAAGCATTGGGTATCCCCACAAGCATGTTCACGGTGATGTTCGCGATTGGGCGTACCGTTGGTTGGGTGGCCCACTGGCAAGAGTCTATGCAAGATCCACAGCGCCGTATTGGACGTCCAAGACAGCTTTATACCGGGGCGCCACGTCGCGACTACGTGAAGTTGGAAGAACGCTAGAGAGCTGGGCTTTAGGCTCTACCAACATCGTCATCCATCATCATACGTTGCACGAACATGACCCGAACCCCTTAGATTTGTGGCCCGGCCTGCGCCGGGATGACGTGGGAGGAGTTATTGCCGAGACCTGAAGCCCGGAACCCGGAGCCCAAGGATGCGACTGCAGTCTAAGGTGCCCGCAAGAATCTAGAGACTAGAAACCAGCCACCAGACACTAGCCACCAACCCGCAGCTGCTCAAGAATCGGCAACCGCCGTATGCGCTTTCCAGTGGCGGCGAAAATAGCGTTAGTTAGCGCCGGTGCCGCCGAGGGAATACCCATCTCCCCGACACCGGTTGGGATATCGTCGTAGGGTAAGATGTGAGTTTCGAAACGGCTAGGAAACTCAGCAATGCGTGCCAGGGGGTAGTCGTGAAAGTTACTCTGCTGTATCCGGCCTTCTTTAACCGTTATCTCCAACCCTAGCGCAGTACTCAACCCATCTACGGTTCCACCTTGAAGTTGAGCATCTACCGCTGAGGGATGCACCGCAAACCCACAATCAATCGCCGCAACAATGCGTTCGATGGATAGTGATCCATCGTCAACGGTTACTTCAATTGCGTGAGCACCGTAACCACCAAACGTGAAATGTGTGGCGAGACCAACGCCACGACCTTCTTTGCGCGGTGTCTTGTAGTCAATCTCTTGTGCAACAAACTTCAACAACCGCGCCAGACGACCCGGATTGAAGGTAGGACCACCGTGATTACCGTACTCGAGCTCTCGCTCTTCACCGTAAAGTTCTAGGGACAGACTCAAAAAGTCTTGCCCTGTTTCATGAGCAATTTCATCTAAGAAACTTTGAATCACAAAAGCATTAGCGGTGTGGGCTGGCGCTCTCCAAGAACCTCGGGGTACACCAATGGCGTTGTGGTGATACTCCAAGCGTAAGTTTTCAATAATACGTCTCGGGAAATCATCGGAGTACAATTCCGGCTTCCAGAGATTTTCATCCAACACGTTAGGTCGTCGGTAGTGCTTGCTGGCAGAAGCCAAACGCTGAGACCACGCGGTAATCTTGTTGTTTCCATCCAAGCCAGCATGCATTTCATGAGTGCCGGCAGGTCGATAGAAGTCGTTTTTGACATCGTCTTCTCGGGACCACTGCAATTGAATTGGCCAGCCGGTATGTTTTGACACCATACAAGCCTCAGCCACATAGTCAGTGCTAAGGCGTCGCCCGAAACCACCACCTACCCGGGTCATTTCCACATGGATGTTTTCCCTTGGAATACCGGTAACGGCGTTTGCAGAACGCGATGCACCACTGGGGCTTTGAGTAGGCACAATGATGTGACAGCGATCCTCTTGTACGTGGGCGTAACAATTTTGAGGTTCCAGGGGCGCATGATTAGCGAATGGCACTTCATAAGTGTGGGTTATGTGTGTCTTAGCCTCACCCATAGCCTCATCGAAGGCACCGTCATCCACCACCACTTGGCCTTTCGTGCTCAGAAGGGATTTGTTTTCTGCCCAAAATTTATCGCTGCTGTCTTCTGCATTTGGACCAGGCTCCCACTTGATCTTTAGTGCTTGTCTCCCCTTGAAGGCTTTCCAGGTTGAAGTGGCTACCACTGCCACTCCTGAGGCCAGTATCTGATAGGGTTCATTGGGTTTTGGACCCTTAATCTCAAACACGTCCAATACACCGTCGATCTTCTTGGCTTCACTGGCGTCAAATGACTTCACCGTTCCATTTAAGATTGGGCTTCGAGCAATGGCGGCATAACGCATACCGTCGCGCTTGGTGTCGATTCCATACTTAGCCCTTCCGGTAACAATATCCTTGGCACCTACACCGGTTTGTGCCTTGCCCACAATTCGATGGTCGGCTAAATCCTTTAACGGAACATCCTCTTCTATTGCAGGTAGTGCCGCTGCTTCAGCTACAAGGTCTTGGTACGGAATCTCCGCACCTATTGCGTCACACACAACGTAACCAGTTCGTGTCTTGCAACGCCCTTCAGGAATCTCTAAACGCGTAGCTGCGGCACGAATCAATTGTTGGCGAGCTTTAGCCCCCACTTGCCTCATGAAGTCCCAGTTCCGCGTGAGGCCCGTACTGCCTCCCACGCCTTGTCCACCGTATTTCCACGTTTATCCATCGGCGGTCTTCAAAAGACCCAGCGGCATTTGTTTGACGTGTACTTTTGACCAATCGACGTCGAGTTCCTCTGCCACCAACATAGGCAGCGCTGTAGCAACGCCCTGACCGATTTCTGGCTGATTGTTGCCCAATATGATGTCGCCATCAGCCGTAATCTCTATAAAGAAACCCAGTTGTCTTTCATCACTTTTTGCCAACGAGACGCTAGGAATGCCGAATACCAAACCCCCAGCCACCGTTGCACCACAGATAAGAAATTGTCGCCGATCTAAATTCAATGCCTCGGTCACGACTTCCCTCCTTGGAGCTCAGCGGCTCTATGTATCGCCTTACGAATTCTCGGGTAAGTCCCACAACGACAAATATTGTTGTGTAGTTCGTCGATGTCTTTGTCCGATGGGTTTGGAACGCGTTTAAGCAAGTCCACTACAGACATGATTTGACCTGCTTGGCAGTACCCACACTGAGGTACATCCAACTCCAACCACGCTTTTTGGACAGCATGAAGCTCATCGTTTTCGGCAAGACCCTCAATGGTGACGACATTGCGATTTTCTATGGTCGAAACCGGCGTCATACAGGATCGTTGAGCCTGCCCATCGATATGCACGGTGCAGGCACCACATCGCCCTATGCCACAACCAAATTTGCTACCTGTTAAATTGAGTTCGTCACGCAATACCCACAACAAAGGTGTGTCACCCTCAACTGAAAGTGAAACCGGCTTCCCATTA
>JBCCFQ010000367.1:0-4692 GCA_039029655.1 Pseudomonadota bacterium
GAAGTGGAACCACTAACGGCTGCCGATCTTGCGGCAAAAGAAGGTTTGACCATTTACAGTATTGGCATTGGTGCAGAAGAAATGTTGGTTAGAGATTTTTTTGTCTGGTGGTGACCCGCAATGATGGCCAGATAGCCGATGACACTGCCAATGAGCTGATTCACCACCTGGGTATCGCCGTATTGGCCGTGTTTCTGGTAACACTGCTGTTTCTAGGCCGGAAGGAAGCGCTGATTGTGGGCATCAGCGTGCCCCTGGTACTGGCATTGACCCTGGGCGCGCTCTATCTGGCCGGGATGACCATCAACCGGGTTTCGTTGTTCGCGTTGATTCTGTCTCTGGGACTGTTGGTGGATGATGCCATTGTGGTGATCGAGAACGTCCATCGCAAATACGCCAAGCTTGGCAAGGCGGACAAGCGCAGTGCCACGGTGGAAGCCGCCCGCGAAATTGGCAATCCAACCAACCTGGCCACCCTGGCGGTGATGGCGGTGTTTGGTTCACTGTTGACCGTGGGCGGGATGATTGGCGAGTACTTCTATCCTATTGCCTTTGCAGTACCAGTCGCCATGGCTGCCTCACTATTGATTGCCTACACAGTGGTGCCTTGGGCCGCTTGTCGCTGGCTGCCCCCCCATCTGGATCAACACACCGCTGAACCGGACCATCATCGTGGTCTGGGAGGGTTTTATCATCGCCTGCTGAGCGTGTTGCTGGCACGGCGTTCAAGACGGGCATGGGTCATGCTGTTGGTGGTATTGAGTATCCTGCTGGCTTTGCTGCAGCCCGCTTGGCAGTTCCTACGCCCGGCGGGGATCGAAGGGCCGCAGTCCTGGTTTGGGGTGGAAACCACTGTGATGCCCCTCAACGACAAGAACAGCTTTCTTGTCACGGTTGATATGCCGGAATCGGCGCCATTGGAAACCACTGATCAACTGATGCGGGAATTGGCAGAAGAACTGCGACACTACCCCGAGGTGGCTGATTATCAACTGTGGATCGGTCAGTCCGGTGTAGCGGATTTCAGTGGCCTGTTTCGTGGCACCGCCGAGCGTACCGGTAGTTTCGTAGGTGAGGTTCGAGTTAATCTGCGCCACAAGGATCAGCGCGAAATCACCTCTATGGCAATCGTGCGTGATCTGCGCCCCCGGCTGCAGGCGCGGGCCGACAAGTTTCCTGGCGCTACGGTGCAGCTGCTGGAAGATCCCCCCGGACCGCCAGTGCGCGCCAACCTGCTCGCTGAAATTTATGGCCCCGACAGCGAAATGTTGCGTTGGCTTTCGGCTCAGGTGAAAACCGTCTTTGCCAACACCTGGGACGTGGCGGAAGTGAATGATTCCGAACCGGAGGATGTTGCCCAACTGCGCCTGGTGGTGGATCGGGAAAAAGCAGCTCTGTCTGGAGTGACGACGGCTGATGTCGCAATCGTTCTGCGACGACTTACTGCGGGTGAGTACCTCGGTAGAGCTCAAATCCCCGGCGAAAAGAACCCGGTGCCACTGCAACTGCAGATACCCCGACGCTATCAACTGGATGTGAGCCAACTATCCCGGGCCTATGTCACCAACCCGGCGGGTGCCAAAGTGCCCCTGGCGGAGTTGGTAAAGGTGCACCCCGCTGTAGCAGATCGGCCGATCCACCATAAAAACGGCGCGCGAGTCACCTATGTCACTGGCGAAATGGTTCGGACAGCTCCGGTCTACGCCGTGCTGGCGATGAACAGCAAACTGGACGGGTTAGCGTTGCCAGATGGTAGCAAACTACGCACCGGCAACCTGACGATCCTGCCCCAGGCACCCAATCCCCTGGACGGTTATACCTTGTTGTGGGACGGCGCTCAGCGGCAGATGCTGGACACTTACCGGGACATGCTGGGAGCGCTGGCGCTCGCCATTGTATTTATTTTTCTGTGTCTGGTGGCGTACTACCAAAGCTTCTGTTTACCCATCGTGGCACTGGCGGCCGTGCCTTTGGGCATCGCGGGAATTTTCCCTGGCCACTGGTTTTTGCAATCGCAGTTCTCAGCCACCTCCATGGTGGGCGTGATCGCGCTCGCTGGGATCGTTGTGCGCAATTCCCTGCTGATTATCGACTTCGTGCTGGAGCACCTACGCCAGGGTATGCCGCTGCAGCAGGCCATTCTGGAAGCCGGGGCGTTGCGCTTGCGCCCCATCCTGCTGACAGCGCTGTCCATCGTATTGGGTAGTGCCATCATGTTGAAAGATCCGATGTTCAGTGGGCTCGCCATTTCACTTATCTTTGGCACGCTCGCCGCGACGGTGTTGACCTTGCTGGTAGTGCCGATACTGTTATATGCGTTGCTTCGTTGGAAATCAGAATGATTTCATTCGCAACTTCTTGCCCATAGATTGGCGCTGTCCGCTGTCAAGATTAGAGCGATAGCGTTCAGTGATAACAGCAACTGCTGCATCCAGCTCTTGTAGAGCAAACCGTCGGCCACGGGAACGTCCGCTTTTCCATTCTGGAAATTATAAAAGAAAATTTGTATCAACGACCTCTTTCGCCCCGAGGAGAAGTAGGCGGGGGTCACCCACCTATTTTAACAACTTGGTATTTCCTGAATAATACTTTAATCTGATCGCTATATCTTATTGATATTTCTTAAGATATTTTGATTCTTGGTACAAAAATCCTCTAAGTACCCACGACCCCTTATTGGTACGAAGAGGGTTCCGGACACTATATTTTGTGGCTATGATGTTCCCCAATACCAAGATGATGTATGACTCGTGCGGTCAATATTTGATCGGTAGTCCCACAGGGATAGGGGTTAAGCCAAGATAGGCCTTTTTAGTGACCTATCTTGGCTTAACGTAAGGACGCAACTCAAGGGAGTATATCCTTGAAGGGTCGTTACGAAGTTGGCGCTGAAATAATGGTCGTTCAAGTTGGTTCAGTCAAATTAATTTGGCTGGATTGCGGATTGCTCCCACATTTAACCTATGTTAATAAGGAGTCATCCATCAATGGCTAACTATATTGTAAACAAGAACCCTCAACCGAGTGGTGAGCATGAAGTGCATCGTAATGACGGCTCTTGCTCTTATTTACCTGAACCAACCAACCGTTTAGATCTGGGAGACCATGAGAATTGTTGGAACGCCTTGGCGGAAGCCAAGAAGCGTTGGCCAAATAATTCATTCGATGGTTGTTACTACTGCTCCTCAAATTGCCACACTCGTTGAAGGAGCTACTGCTATGTCAAAAATTAAAGGACGCCGCGACGGTGAGAACGGTCGCAACGAACACTATGATATTGGCAAACGCAAAAATGTTTCGAGAAAGGTAGTGGTTCGAGAGATCGAAAAAGGTAAGCACCCAGGAACACACATCTATGAGCGCGCCGGGCAGAAGTATGCTCGGGACAATCCAGATGACTCTAAGAAGGATAACGTTAACAGGTAGTCACGCTGCCTTCAGGCAGGTAGTACCTGCCTGATCCTTCTACAGATGCAATAAAGCTATCTCTGAACTTGGCTAAACTCGGAAAGGGAGATGACCAATACAAGAGGCCAGACTGATGGCAAGCGTGTTTAGGGAAGGTTGACGATAACTCCAGTATGGTCAATCAGATATATATTAGTGTGCCACTACACGTAGCTAATACCTCCTCTATATATTGTTAATGTCTAACTATCGGTGTCGCACTGACAATCAGTATAAAAAATGTTCCCAACAATGGCACATTCAATAACGACAATTTGGGGAAAAGATCTTAATGCATTCTTCTGATTATAATGAGGAAACCTCGAAATCTGTGGAAGAAAACAGACCTTTGCTTTGGATTAACCAAAACCGGATTTTTTGCGCTTTTAGCTGTGACATACGTAGCTTATAACCATAAGTTAGAAGGCGTTGAGCGGCTTTAAGATCGTTCGCATTAAATCTGCGTATTTGATAGTTTTTGCTAGAGTTATACAAGGAATGCACCTGCCGAACACGGACGTGACACTATGGAACGGCATATCCTCGTCGTGGACGATGAGCCTAATATATTGAATGCGTTGGAGCGACTCCTGGAGGAGCAGGATGATTTGACCGTCCATCGGGCGAGCAATGGGCAAGATGGATTGGCAATCATCGAGGCCAATCCTGAAATTGGTGTTGTATTATCTGACCAGCGCATGCCCAACATGACTGGGACCGAATTTCTCAAGCAAATCAAGCAGAAGCACAAAAATGTAGTGCGTATGATCCTGAGCGGCTATTCGGAGCTCAGTACCATCACCGGGGCAATTAACGAAGGATCCATATTCAAGTTCCTCACGAAACCCTGGGACGACGACCTCCTGATAAAGGCCATTAACGAAGCCTTTGATTACTACGAGCTTTCCTATCAGAACCAACTTCTGAACGCAGAACTGCAAAAGACAAACAGCAAGTTGGCCGAACTAAACAGCCAATTGGAACAGTTGGTAGAGGAGAAAACTCGAAATTTGCAACTCCATATAGCTTCATTGCGGGTCTACCAAGAAGCAATGGAGCATTTTCCCTATGCGGTCATTGGCCTCGATGATGCGGACTCAATTGTACTGGAGAATCAAGCTGCCCGACAATATTTCACCGCTGATTGTGCCAGCTTATTGGGGCTACCGATAGAAACAGCGCTACGTGATAAATGGGCCGCCCTACCTGAGTACTTGGCGACCTCCCAAGAAAACAAACATCTAC
>JBCCFQ010000368.1:0-4679 GCA_039029655.1 Pseudomonadota bacterium
AAAAAAGCAAGGGCTCAATAGGCGGGAGACCCTATCTGGTGTTGCCTATGAGTATTTGAGTCTGATAGCCCAAGACTATGGTTTGGACTCGCTAGATTCTGTCTCTATCAAAGACATTCATGATTTGGGTGAAGGCGCAATCGTCGTCACTTTTGTACAGCAATTTTCAGGCATCGAAGTTTTTGGTGCCTCGCTAAAACTCATACTGGATCAGGAGTTTGAGCTTAAGGCGGTGTCGGGTTATTTGTCGCCGTTTGGACCCACAACTTCGTTTTCCATGGATGAGCGCCAGGGTTTGGATGCGGCTCGAATCAGTGTGGGTCGAACACCGGAAAAACGTGGAGCCAACTACACTACACGTAAGCAGAATGGATACACCTTATTCGAACGGAACAACGATAGCTATCGGATAAAGCCGGTTTATTATTTGTTGCCAGGTCGATTGGAAGCTTCATACTATGTAGAACTCAACACGCCCCTGGGTTTGCGCGGTCAAGTTGTTTCAGCAGAGAATGGCGAGCTTAAGCGTTCCGACAAACGCAGTTTTGATCATCGTTATCGTGTGTGGACTGATGGATCTCCCGCCCAGTTGCCCATCGACGGCCCACAGGGGACAAACTTAACGCCCCATCCAACCGGAGAGCCCGATGGCATTGCGGGACCTTTTGTTAATCAACGTTTGGTGGACATCACCACTGGGCCAATTAGCACAGGTGACCCATGGCTAGCCGTGGGTGCCACACAAACTACGGGTAATAACGCTCAAGCTTACGCCGACCTTCAAGCGCCGGATGGATTCACCACCGGTGATGTGTTTGGTCAAGTGAGTACACCCGGTACAAACTTGTTCGACTACACCTACAACCCAGCCCTTTTACCCGGCGCCAACAACAACCAAATTCAAGCCACCATTGTGCAAGCGTTTTATACCATTAATTACCTGCACGACTGGTTTTATGACGCCGGTTTTAACGAAGTATCCGGCAATACCCAATTCAGCAACTTTGGTCGTGGTGGGTTGGGTAATGATGCAATACGGGTTGAGGTGCAAGACTATAACGTCAGTAACAACGCCAACGCCTCAGTGCCGCAGGATGGTTCTGCGCCCCGTATTCAAATGGGGTTGTTTGCCAATGATTCTATTTTGGATGTCAACAGTCCGGCGGCGGTTGCGGGCAGTTACGTCACCGGTTCCGCGACCTTTGGGCCTCAGACGTTTGATGTTACCGGCAACTTAGTTTTGGTGAATGATGGTCAAGTGGTGGGGGAGGACGGAGCCACGACCGATGCGTGTGAGACACCGTTTGTCAATGCTGCGCAAGTTTCTGGGAATGTGGCGTTCATAGATCGGGGTGAGTGCTTTTTCGCCGACAAGGCGGCCAATGCCCAAGCCGCAGGGGCCATTGCTGTGTTGATTGCCAACAACAACCCGGGTGAGGGCGTGCTTAATATGGGTGCACCTGATAATCCTCCTGTGGTGAATATACCGCTGTTGTTGGTTTCCTTCGAAGATGGCCAGGCTTTTCGCAATGCGGCCGGACCCGTGAATGTTCGTTTGCGAAGAGGTACGTTGACCGCCGCCACGTCCAGTGCTTTAGACACGACAATTTTGGCTCATGAATGGGGGCATGTATTAAACAACCGTTTGATGGTCAATTTGTCCAGTCAATCCAACGGCATGGATGAAGGTTGGGCTGATTTCATTGCGTTGTTGTTAGTGACTCGACCGGAGGACATCGCGACCCAGTTTAGAGGCACTTACGGGGTTGGCAGTTTTGCCCAATCCATTCGTCGTGAGGGCAATCCCTCATTTCCCGCGTACTACTATGGTATTCGTCGGGTGCCCTATACCACTGACTTTTCCAGGAACGCATTGAGTTTTCGCCACATACAATCGGATGTGGCATTGCCGGGTGGCGTGGAAACTCAGTTTGGTGAAGACGGTGCAAATAACGAAGAAGTACATGCAAGCGGAGAGGTGTGGGCCACTGCCGCATGGGAATGCTACGCCGGTCTGTTAAACGGACGCACCACGCTGACCTTTGACGAAGTCCAGCGTCGTATGCGGAACTACACCGTGGCGACACAAAAAGCCGTGCCCGCTTCGCCAACCTTTACCGAAACCAAAGATGCCATGTTGACGGTGATGCTGGCCAGCGACGCAGGGGATCATGACTTATGTGCGAGAGCATTCGCCCGTCGTGGTCTTGGGCAGGGGTCGGTGAGTCCGCCCCGTTTCTCCACGGATCACGCAGGCGTTGTAGAGAGCTTCGAGAATGGTTTGCCGGATCGAAGTTTCAAAAGTGTGGCCGCAATTGGATATATCGCCGGTAGTGGTACTAACGCACAGGAAATTTTGGGTTTTCAAGTCAGCGATGCGTTAGTTAATCAACTACGGGTGAGTGATGCATCCAGTGGAACAAACCAAGGCACATTGAGTTTTCTTGGAAGTGTTTGGAGCCCCAAAGGTTTGGTGTCGGTTAACGGAATTGGCACCAGTGGAAGAGGGGTGGGTGTTTTTGCCGTCAACAATGACAACGACGTGATGGCGGTTCAAATGCGCAATGCGTCGGATGGTGTACTGACTAGAAACATCTTTCCCTTAAGTGCTGCATGGCGAGGTTTGGACATAGATACCGTACCGGGTCAGGCTGTGTCAGGCTTGTCTGCCCTTGCGGTGCTGGCCGAGCGACGTTCGGACAATTTAATGACCGTGGAGTTGTTAGATCCCACCAGCGGCAGTCGCATTCGACTGCTTTACCCTCTGGGGTTTGGATGGCGTGCTGAGCAACTTGGCGCAGTCGATGTTAACGGAACTGAAGCCATTGCGGTGTTGGCTACCCGCGAGAGTGACGGCTTGGCCATTGTACAAGTGAGAAACGCCGTTAATAACGCTTTGGTCAGAAACGTCTTCCCGTTGGGTCTTGGGTGGAGTCCTATTGAGCTAAAGGTGTTGCCCGATCTAAACGGTAACAATGTGGAAGAAGTCGCTGTGCGCATGACTCGGGATGCGGATGGGTTGGAAATCATTCAAATTCGAGACGCTCAAACTAATGATTTGGTGGGCAACGTCTACCCTATCGGGGCAGGCGCTGGAGGTTGGCAAACCCAAAGTTTCGAAGCCGCAACTGTCAATGGAAATACGGTAGTCAGCATTTTGTCTGTGCGAGACAGTGATGCTCAAGTCTTGGTACAGAACAAAGACCCATTGACGGGCAACGTTCTACGCAACAACTTTTTTATTGGTCCACCCTGGGTATTGCAACCTGGTTTTGAAGTGGTCAGTGATTACTCGGGCAACGGCAACGATGAACTGGCTGTGCTGATGACCAACCCCAATACACGGGACCGCATCATTCAGATACGTGATGCCGGTACCGGATCGTTGATACGTAACGTTTTCCAGCCCCGATGATGGTTTCGCTATTTTAAGAAACCGGTGATCTTCGCGGCAGTTTGTTCGGGTACTTCCATGGGGAACAGATGCCCGTAAGGCAGTTCATCCAGAACTGAGTGGGGGTGTTTGCGCCATCGGGTGATGGCTTTGTCAAATAAGGTGTCCGACTTGCTGCCTACTAATCCATAAACCGGTTTCTCGATCTTGCGCAAGTACTTCCACGGATCACAGACCACAGTCTCATAGATCCGAACTTCCCACTCTCTGGTGAACTTGAGTGTCAAGCCGTCGTCATCAGTCACCAAGCCACCGTCTACTAGGTCGGCAATCCCTTGATCGTCAAATGCCTCGAAGACATTTTTGCTTCGAAAGTGTTTTATTGCCTGATCACGGTCATTCCAGCGAAAGCGCCGTCTTTTCGCGCCAGAGATATAGGGGTGGATGATATGACGCAACCGTGGGGGTATGAGTTTGAGAACCTGGGACTTAAAGCCGGTTAAGAAAACCGGGTCTAAGAGAACCAAGTGAGAGTATAGGTCAGGGCGTCTGGCGGCTGCCATTAGCGTAATGACGCCGCCCAAAGAATGTCCAATAGCCACGACGGGGTTTCCGGCGTGGTGGGTCAAGAATTCAATTTGGTCTTCAATCATCGGCTCCCAAGAATCAAAACCATCGAGGTCTGTGTCCCACAAAGGCCTTTGCTCCATTGCCAAGACTCGATTTTCTCGGCCCAGGGCATGCAGCAATCGTCTATAGCATTGGGGTGGATACGCGTTGGCATGGGCAAAGTGCATCGTGGTTTCACCGTCGCCCAATGACACGAAGGGAATATGGCTTGCGATAGTCGTGGATCTCCTCTGTTTGGCTTTAAGTCTACTGGCTAACGCACCCTGCAGGTAAGGTTTTGGTAGCAATCTGTTACACTCGCGGCTTTGATTATTCTTAAAAGAAAACTATGACGGTTCGGACGCGTTTTGCTCCCAGTCCCACAGGCCACTTACACATTGGTGGTGCTAGGACAGCGCTTTTTTGTTGGGCCTTTGCTCGAAAGCACAAAGGCACCTTCATTCTGCGCATTGAAGATACCGATCGAGAGCGGTCCACGGACGAGTCGGTACAGGCGATTCTCGACAGCATGGCCTGGCTAGGTTTGGATGCGGATGAAGGACCTATTTATCAAACCCAGCGCTTTGATCGCTATAAGGAAGTGGTGAATGAATTGTTGGAGAAGGATCAGGCTTACTACTGCTATTGCACAAAAGAAGAGCTGGAAGAAATTCGG
>JBCCFQ010000369.1:0-4674 GCA_039029655.1 Pseudomonadota bacterium
CGAGGAACTTGAGCACGCTCAAGGTGACCGAGGGATGGAAGCGCATGCCGCCCTTGTAGGGTCCGATCGAGTTGTTGAACTCACCTGATTAAGGTTTTCCCGTTCAACCCAAAACTGATACTCGCCGGGTTCGTCACCGGTAACATCTCCAAGTTCCCAGGGTGAGATCACCACCACCTTTGGCGTTATCTTAGGCTCCACTACTGGGTTAAATTGGCACGCCGTCAGCAATTGTGTGGCGAGCAAAACGCTCACAAATACTTTTGCAAGCCGAATCATTGATCGGTTACACCGGGTATCTTTAGGAACTCGCCAGCTTGATTGCGTTCCACCGAGAATACTTCCAGCACGGCTTTTGGCGGAATGCCGCCCATAATATGGGGGAATAACTCGCCATCGGTTCCCTCGAAGTCTGCTTCCTTGTCACCCACCGGTGCGGTGCCTTCGAACACGACCTCAATGCCCGCTGTCTTAAGACTCTCGATGGTCATCCTCAAGCACAGCCATTCTCCGGGCACATCCGTATAGAAATGGTTGGCCACATTGAGCAATAGCTCGGGGTTAGCCGTAGCGTGGGTAAAACCGTCTTGAGCGTAGGTGGGTGGAAAATACAGTGAGTCTTCGTTGAGCGCCGCATACCAAAGATCGGCCTGGATTAAATGATAAAGGTAAGGGTGCTCTTGGTGGGCCGTGTTACTTTGTGTGTCGTCGGACATGCAACCTCCAATGAGGGTTAAGAATAAGGCAAAGCAAACGATTAGAGTTCTCACGGCGCCGCCTCGGGCGGTGTTTTCTCGTAGGTGTCCCAGTTGCTCAATAACTCATCAACAACGACCGATCCCACCAAGTAAGCGCTCTCTAGTGCCCCATCAAGGCCACTGTAGTTTCGAGACTGACTTTCCTTGAGCAAATTTTCTGCTGCTGAAACACCAGGAGGTGGCACCGTATAGTTACTAGCGGTACGCAAAACCAGCACTCGGTTTTTGTCAGCGCGTTCTATGTTGTGTAAGTAGGTGATGGATTGATAGGTGCCGGTATCCTCCATGGCTGAAGAGACGAACTCAGCATTGCCATCAGACCAATAGTCCACCCATGCATTGGCCCAAGCATTCAAAATATTGCCGTGCCAAAATGTGAGCGCGGCCAAATGATCACCCTTCAGCACGAAGGGTGGGAGCAGAGCATTGGGCGTATCAGTGTAGGGTGCACGAGCCCCTTTTAATTGCTCCGTGTCCGGTAACTCCGTATCTTTAGTGAGTTGATAAGCCCATTCCACCAAGCCTGAATTCAAACGAAATACTTCCCCCTGAGGTTCCGGTCGGTCTGGGTCGAAGGGTTCCTTGGTAAAGCGGGCGATGTATCCCCACTCCCAATCGTCGGGCATTTCCCTGGCGTCGATTTCATGACTCAGATCACCATCTACTAGGTACTCAGCCCACGCAGCCGAGCCCAATGAAGCATCGGCAGGGTCAAACCCCGCGATGCCAGCAACCAACCAATAGCTTTTGGATAGGTCAAAACGTGGATCCATCCCCAGGGCCATAATTGATGCAGCGGCTTTGGCGGTGCCAACTCCCGTGACAATGGCCAGGATGCCGCTGTCGGGGTTGTAGTGCAGGTCATGGTGTCCATGGAATGCATAGATCTGATGTAGATCCCGACGCTCATTCCATAATTGAAACTCGCCTGGGGCGTCTCCCGTGTCAGCGCCTCGTTCAAACATGGTGACGATGACAACCTTGGGGCTTACCGCCTTGTTGGCGTCTTCCATGGTGCAGGCAGAGAAGAGCAAGACCACACAGCCAACAAACAAAAAGTCTCGAGCAGAAATCATTTTTATACCTTCAAACAAAAAGGCCGGAAAAACCGCAGTCTTTCCGGCCCCTAAAGCTTTCAAGCGTCGCCTTTAGAAATTATAGGTAAAGCTTGCTTGGTAGTTACGTGGCAATTCTGGCAAAACAATTTGACTGCCAAACAGATTCGGAAAGTTTGCCCGGAAGTATTCTTCGTCGGTCAAGTTTTTGCCGGTGAGGCTGATTGACCAGTCGTCGGCTTCATAAATAACGCCTAGGTTTACCAAGGTGTAAGAAGGTAGTCTCACCGCTTGAGAGAATCCAGAAAATACGCTGTCTACCGCTACGACACTGGCGTTCACCGCCCAACCATTGTCCCAACCGTAAGTGCCGGTGAAGGAGAAAATATTCTCAGGAATTCCGGCTCTGATTGCCTGACTATCATCGGAAAGGGTAACGGTGCCAGCGAACTGGCCGCCGAAATACAGGGTGGGATCGATTTGTGGCAGGTCTTCAGCGCCATAAAAGCTAAAACGCCCACCGTTTTCAATGGTGTTTAGATTGATGATCTCAATATTAGAGTAACCGGCCGTGACTAGCAGGTTGTCGTTGACCGCCCAACGGAGTTCAAACTCAACGCCTTCGGTTTCGTTGCTCTGATTTGTTACGGTGGATTGGGCGCTAAAGTCAGTACGTTCCTGGGTGTAGACTGCCAAAGCCATGTACAGCGTATCGTCCAAGAAACTGGTCTTAACACCAAACTCCAACAGTTCCGAGACGTCGAACCAAGATCCCGATGCTAACAGGCCGGTGTCAATTTCGGCGCCTTGACCCGCAATGGTGGTGGACTGCTCGGATGCGGTAATGTACGGAATAATCCCAGCTTCGGTTTCGTAAGAGACACTGGCGGTCCAGGATATTCCATTTTCGGTGTCGTCTACGGGGTTATCCGCTCCGGATCCGAACAGTGGGCCTAATCTAGAATCGATGTCGGTACTCTCGGCGTCAACACTGTCGTACCGTAGGCCAAGCAAAACGCTAAATCCTGATTCCCAGGTGAAGTCGGCGATAGCACCCAAACCTAGATTCAAGTAGTCACCCACTTGGAAAGTACTGTAGTTGATGCCGCTACGGGTGGATAATCTGCGACGGTCTAATGCGGTAGAGGGTCCGGTTAAGTCGCGACGATCAAAGAACTCGTTGATGAAGTCGTCCCCGTGCTCGAAGTCGGTGTAACGCAGCGAGGGAGAGAGTTGCAATGATGTGGTCAAGCTGCCGCTTTCAAACACCTTAGACAATACGAGTTTCTCTTCAATAACGTAGCTGTTGTGAAACTGCGAGAAACCGTAAGCGTTTTCGTTGAGGTTGTTATAGGTCTCAAAAAACAGCTGGTTTTTGATTTCCCAGCCGCCGTCGGTTTCATGGATGATGTCGAAATAGAGTGTGGTTACCTCGTTTTCCAATACGTCGTCATCCGCCACCACAACGTTACGTCTGTCGAGAATGGTCGTACCCGGATTCAGTAGAGCCATGTTGGGGGTGAGGTCAGCCGGGGTCACCTGGCTTGGGTCGCCAAAGAAGAATCCAATGCCGCCGATGAAATATTCGAGATGTGCGATTTCACCGTCGCCGTTGAGATCCAGCGGTGCTGGGCTGCCAGTGATGTAGGTGCCGGTATCGATCAAATCCTGAGTCAAACGATTCCAGCCTGCATTTTGGTTGCCATCAAAGTAGTGGTACATACCGCCAAATGCGATTCGGGTCTTGTCTGTAAGGTCGGAGTCAAACGACGCTTGGATGACCGTTTGGTTGGTCTCAGAACTTCGGTAATAGCTGCCTGAATTTTCCACCTCGGCATACAAATGATAGCCAAAGTCTTTGCCACCAATGCTGCCAGGGCCGCCGACTTCCGCGCTAACCACGCTCTTGCGCCAGCTACCGGTTGTGTAGGAAAGGCGACCTTCGGGTTCGCTCAGGTATTGACCCCCTGAGGCACGCGCTGACTTTGGAACAAAGTTCAAATAGCCGCCCATTTTTGCTGGCCCGTAAACAACGGAAGCCGGTCCACGAACGATGTCGACTCGGTCCGATGCGGCGATAGGCGTGGGATAGTTACCCGGGTTGTCTAAACGACGAACACCGCGAAAATAGGTTTCACCCGAGGTGCCGCGAACGTCCAAAGAACCTGCAACTCCAAAGAATGATTGGGTGAATGTGCCGGGCGCCAGGGCAATCAACTCGTCGATGTCTCGCATGTCAAAGCGGTCCATTTGATCAGAGCTGATGGTAGAAGCCGACCGTGGCGTTTCAAGCAAGGTTTTGCCAAATCCAAACACAGAACCAACGTCTTCGGTAGGTAGACTTCGCAGACTACCTTCAACGACGATTTCTTCGATTTCTCCAAAGCGTTCCTCAGTGTCATCGGTTGTTTCTTGGGAAACAGCCGTTGACATGGTTCCTATACACATAGCAATCGGCCAGATTGCGTGGGAACGCAAAATACTAAGTACTCTCATGAATGTTCTCCTGACACGCCAGTCATTTGCCGTCCGCCGAACGGCGTCGTTCAAACGATGCATTTGTCACACTGTTGTTATTGGTAACGCCCCTTGAGGTTACCGCTTATGTAAGCGCAATAGATCATGGAACAATGATCGATTTGTGCAAACCCGTTATCCCCCACGGTCTGCGCCGCGTCTAATTACAAAGCTTATAGCGGGCACAAATGAAAGCACGAGTTTCCGGCATATTGCCGAGGTTTGCAACACCAGATTTACCCATTTTTCGTTCGAACACTCTGATCCCGTTGCCAAATTCTTCAAGCAGCCCGGCCTTGGTGTCGATGGGCAAAAACGCATGTTTTATAGAGTTTTCGCTTAAC
>JBCCFQ010000370.1:0-4664 GCA_039029655.1 Pseudomonadota bacterium
GTCAAAACCACCGGTAAACTTCTTGGCATGGGCCTCTAGGTAGGACTCCACTTCAAACTGTAGTCCCAAATGACCAGGAACAGTCACACCAGGTATACGCTCTCGTGCAAAACGTTTGTTCCATTCCTTGGCAGAGCGATAGGTAATCATGCCGATTTTGCGAGCCATATACATACCCTGCATCGGTGGCTCGTTGGGGTCGTATTCACCGTCTTTCCATGCCGGATCTTTTCGAATGGCCTCGCGTTGCAGGGATCTTAGTGCGATAGCCAGAGGCAAAGAACGTGCCGCAGATGAAATGCTCACCAATCTCGGAGCAAACTCCGGAAACAAGATGGCGTAGGATAACGTGGTCATTCCGCCCATGGATGAACCGCACACGGCGTAGAGTTGTTCTATGCCCAGAGCCAACACCACTTGATGGGTTGCTGTGGCAATGTCCTCTAAAGTGAGTACAGGAAAATCCAGACCATATCGTTTCCCCGTTTCCGGGTTGATGGACGCTGCCCCGGTAGAACCAAAGCACGAACCTAAAGAGTTCGCACAAATCACAAAATAGCGCTCGGTATCTATGGGTCGACCCGGACCCACCATGTCTTCCCACCATCCGGGTGAAACATCTTCTGCGGATGATGTGGCATGAGCGGAAGGTGACAGGCCGGTAAAAATAAGAATCGCGTTGCTTTTGTCGGAGTTCAGTTCACCCCAGGTCTCATAAACGATCCTGGCATCTAGGAGTTCACCACCCCGACGCATTCTGAAGGGGGACGGCAGTTCGATAAATTTGTTTGTATTTGGCATGTGGGGATTATACCTGGTGAGGTGCCGGAGTTAGCCTAATTGCCTTTGTCATTTCACGAGGTCACTACAAACGGTTCGGGGTCGAAAAGGCAATAAGGCTAACTCCGGCACCGATTGCGTAAACTTGCAACTTAATACGCTATCGGCAATTTTGTTCGCGTATGGCTAAAGCCTGTGGCATCCATTCTTCGAATTGGCGGATTCGGGTTTCGTGACTGGGGTGAGTGGACATGAATTCCTGGGGCGAGCCTTTGCTGTTTTGCCCCATTCGGGCCCATAACTTTGGGGCTTCTCGAGGATCGAAACAGGCGCGGGCGACATAAATTAAACCCATGTAGTCGGCTTCCGACTCATGGTTTCTTGAAAATGGTAATAGCACCCCAAATTGAGCCCCCACACCCATGGCCCCCATCACCATGCGTCGAGTACCTGGATCCATATTGCCGGTGGCAACGGCGGCAGCAATGGAGCCGATTTGCATAAGCTTCTGATGAGCCATGCGCTCAGCACCGTGACGAGCAATGGCGTGGGCAATTTCATGTCCCATAACCACCGCAAGTCCATGCTGATTCTCAGCGATGGGTAACAAACCCGTGTACACCGCCGTTTTTCCACCGGGCAAAGCAAATGCATTCGCTTGGTTGGACTGGATCAAACTAAACTCCCAGTCGAATCCGGGATCTTCGGACACAGCGGCAAGTCGACGACCGATGTCTTGGACAATCTCCAGTTCTCGGCCACTGGTCACCAACTGGGACTGATTCAAGATTTGGGCATAGGACTGCAAACCCAATGCCGCCTCTTGCTCACGGGTCATATCCACCAACTGGTTACGACCGGTTAACGGGACTTCTTCTTGATTGCTGAAATAGTAATAGACAAAGTAAATGCCAAATAAAACGATGGGCAACAAACGCAAACCGCCGCCGCGGCGGGAACCGCGACGGCTTAGTCCGGCAGGAGCTCTTCTGCGTCGATACACGAAGGGCTAGAACAGTTTTTTGGCCATTCCTAAAAGATCATCAGCCATGGACCCGTCACCATCTGAATCCAAAAACTTACCTAACATCCCAGCGACACCAGAACTTGATTGTTGTCCACCTAACAAGCCACTTGCCGCGGTTTGTTTTTTCATGCCACCCATGGCCATAGCTGCGACCATCGGCAGCATTTTCTTTAACACGCCAACATCGAGACCTGTTTCGCTAGCCGCTTGACTGGCGACTTGACGACTCACGTCTTTGCTACCCAGGAGATGGCCCAGGATGCCGTTGCCTTCTTGAACAGCACGCTCATCAGAAAGAGCCGCAGGGTTATCTAGGTAACGATCATGACCGCCCTTGTCCAGAGCACCCAATAGGGACTGCAGACCGTTTTCAGATCCCATGTTTTTGGTCAGTCCCTGGGTAAGCGCGGGTAATAACTTGGCGATCCCGCTGCTAGCTTGTTTTTGCTCTAAACCCAGTGCACTCGCTACTTGGCTTACAGCACCACCGCCCTGAGCTTCCAATATCGTCTTTAATAAATTCACGTACTTCTCCTGTGATGAACTGAATACGGCGAGGATGCCGTTGCGGCACGCAATGCCGCTTCCTTAAGCCAACATGATGTCTTATTTCGAGCGCTTTTTGTTATGCTGCAACAATCTTTTGCGTTTTCTTTCCTGACGCGGTGTTAGCTTGTTTCTCCGCCCCGCATAGGGGTTATCACCTGATCTTAACTCCAACCTTACCGGTGTACCAATCAGGTCAAAAGTCTTGCGGAAAAAATTGATCAAATATCTCTTGTAAGCTTTTGGTAACGAAGAAGTTTGATTGCCGTGGACGACGATCAGAGGCGGGTTACGACCACCTTGATGAGCATAACGCAGGCGGATTCTTCGTCCTTTTGCCAAGGGCGGTTGGTGGGCCTGGGTGGCAAGCTCCAACGCGCGAGTTAACTCAGGCGTCGCCATTTGTTTTGTGGCAGCCTCAAAAGCGACATTAACCGAGGCCATCAAGTGACCAACACCGGTCCCGTGTAAAGCAGAAATAAAATGGGTGTCAGCGAAGGACAGAAAGGGCAGCTTCAAATCCAATTGTCGCTTAACCGTTTCTCTTTGTGACGCGGTTCGCCCGTCCCATTTGTTGACAGCAATCACCATGGCTCGTCCTTGATACACAGCCAACCCCATCAATCGGGTGTCTTGCTCAGTTATGGCTTCAGACGCATCTAACACCGCAATCACAACATGAGCGGCCTCTAGAGCACGTATGGTTTTTATCACGCTGTATTTTTCGATGGTTTCGTCAACTTTTGAGCGGCGACGCACACCAGCAGTGTCGATCAACACATACTGTTGACCATCAGCTTCAAATGGTACGGAAACGGAATCCCGAGTCGTACCAGGCTTATCAAACGCTATGAGTCGTTCTTCTCCCAACAAGCGATTAATTAAAGTGGACTTACCCACATTGGGTCGTCCAATCACCGCTACTCTAATGACATCGTCATCAGGCTCCGATTCCGGTTGCATCTCCTGATAGTCGATGAGCAATAGATTCATCAAAGCCGCGACGTTATGTCCTTGGGTTGCGGAAATTGCCATCAGGTTGGGGAGCCCAAGGGCATGGAATTCTGATGTGGCTATCGCTTCGTCGATGCCTTCCGACTTATTGACAACGGCATGCACCGGTCGATTGAGTTTTCTGACCTGAAGGGCAATATCGCGATCGGCTGAGGTCAGTCCTTGTCGTCCATCCATGAGAAAGATGACGTGATCAGCCTCTTCTACCGCCTTCAAAGTTTGTTGCGCCATCAAACCATCAAGGCCGCTCTCGTCGCCGCTTAGGCCCCCGGTATCAACCACCAAATACTTGCAGGGCCCTACTCGACCAAACCCATATTGACGATCCCGGGTCAGCCCAGGTACATCGGCCACAAGCGCATCTTGAGTGCGAGTCAGATGATTGAACAGGGTGGACTTTCCAACGTTTGGACGACCGACCAAGGCGACGACAGGTAACATGGAATTACCCCAGCGGTTTGAAAAAGACGGCTGTGTCGGGAACCAACATCACTCGACTTTGGGTGGAATCACTTGATAAGCCGCGAGCTTGCTGTCCGAAGACAACACCAATAGGGTTTCGCCGGCCACCTTGGCGGGGTTAATGAGTGCCTCTTTGCCCACGCGAGTCCTGGCTACAAGGTCTCCGGTATCGCCATTAAGCCAATGCAGATAACCCTCAAAGTCACCCACAACAATGTTGCGTCCGATAGACGTGGGTGCCGTTAACCATCGGGCACGCATAGCGTTTTGACGCCAAAGCGTGGATCCCGTGTTTTGATCTAGAGCAACCACCTCGCTGTCTGAGTCGGTAATGTATAAACGAGTCCAGTCGGCACCCATACCGGCGTAACTCGACAAATCATGGGACCACAAGACTTGACCGCTGTCTCGAGATAACATGCCAATGCGACCCTGATAGCCCACCACAAACAAGCGTTCGCCAATTACCCGAATGGCCGCGTCCACATCTGCTAATAACTCCAGGTCGGTGCGCCCACTGGGTAGAGTCAAAATGGATTCCCAAACTCTGGAACCATCATTGGAGTCCAATGCCACGACTCTGCCATTGTCCATCCCAGATATGATCAGATCACCACTGACGACCGGCGGGGAGTTGCCACGAAGAGTGAGCCGAGGTAACTCAAACTCAGACTCCCATCGTTCAACCCCAGTCGATAAGTTTAGAGCTTTGATCCGCCCATTTACCGTTCTGATGATGGCCATACCCCGTGTAATCACCGGTGCCGCCAGTACCTCGCCAGCCACATTGATGCGCCAAAGTTCTTCTCCGTCTCGAGCGTTTAGTGCAATGACA
>JBCCFQ010000371.1:0-4640 GCA_039029655.1 Pseudomonadota bacterium
ACCACGGGTACCGAACGGTTACAACCGTGCAGTGCCAACGTGCTTAGCAAAAGGCAAAAAGTTAAAGAATTCTTCATTGGAGACATACGCGTATCAGCTCCCAGCTCCTATCGGTACGGATTGCAAACGACTAACGGACCCCTCCCCAGGGCGTATGATAATATCTTGTCCATGTCCGGCCGTATGTGATGGCCATTCAGGAAATACTCGTGCTCAAAAGTTGTCCTAGAGACTTGGTGAGCGGATCACCAAACCAGACATTGCCAATAACGGCGTAACTTTAGCAGCATTTCATGAGAAAATACATCAAATCCAAGCGGTAAGCCTGGAAGCAGAATTATGTCAAAACTAAAGATTTTGGAATATCCGGATCCCCGTCTGAGGACCAAGGCGTCCCTGGTGGAGACCGTGGACGACGAACTCCGGCAGCTGGCCCAGGATATGCTGGAAACCATGTACGCCGCTCCCGGGATTGGTTTGGCTGCCACCCAGGTGGACATCCATATTCGTATGTTGGTGGCGGACGTTAGCGAGGACCGCAGTCAGCCCCATGTCTTGATCAATCCTGAGATCGTGGAAATGGACGGCATCAAAGCCCACGAAGAGGGTTGTTTGTCAGTTCCTGGCATTTACGAAAAGGTGGAGCGCCCGGATCGCATTAGAGTGCGGTACCTAAATCTGGAGGGTGACACCGTTGAAATGGATGCGGACGGATTGCTGGCGGTGTGTATACAGCACGAAATGGATCACTTAGAAGGCAAACTGTTTGTTGATTATTTGTCGGAACTGAAGCGTCAGCGGGTTAGAAAAAAATTGGCAAAAGAGCGGAAGCACAAGGGTCCAGACATCTCAGAAACCGGTTCCCAGTCCGCTTTGTGAAGCATCTGTAATGTGACCAAGATTGTTTTTGCCGGGACCCCCGACTTTGCTGTTCCCAGTCTTCAGGCCTTAGTTGATGCGCAATACGACGTGGTCGGGGTGTATTCCCAGCCGGATCGTCCTGCTGGACGAGGACGCAAACTGAGACTAAGTCCGGTTAAGCAACGGGCCCTGGAACTTGGGTTAGAGATTTTTCAGCCGCTGTCCTTACGGTCTCCAGAATCTCAAGCCACACTGTCTTTGCTGCAGCCCGATCTTATGGTGGTGGCGGCGTATGGTTTGATTTTGCCCCAAGCAGTTCTGGACTTACCCACCTATGGTTGTATCAATGTCCATGCATCCCTACTGCCCAGGTGGCGGGGTGCAGCACCTGTGCAACGAGCGATCTTGGCGGGAGACGAGGACACGGGGGTAACCATTATGCAAATGGATGCTGGCTTGGACACCGGTTTAATGCTGCGAAAAACTGCAACAAATATAGGTCCTCAGGAGACCGCGGGCGAGGTTACCCATAGACTATCTGAGCTAGGCGCTAAATCTCTGATTATAGAGATAGAATCTATACTTTCAGGTCACTCAAAGGGTCTCGAACAATGTGAAAGCGAGGCCACTTACGCAGCAAAAATTGATAAAAAAGAAGCTTTGCTAGATTTCCAGAAACCAGTGGCACTGCTTGATCGACAGGTCCGTGGCTTCAATCCTTGGCCCACGGCCTACTCTTTCTTGGGCCCGGATCGGGTGAAGATTTGGGAAGCCCGAGCACGGCAGTCCAGTGTGGAACTGATGCCTGGTTGTTTGCGTGTGCAAGAGGATGGTTTGTTTGTTGCGGCTGCAGATGGAGAACTGGAGATTCTTACCTTGCAACCTTCCGGCAGCCGCCAGATGCCCGCCACCGCATTCTTGAATGCTCGTGATGTGCAAGGTTTGAGTTTCAGTCGAAAGCCCCAATGACAGCAAAAGGCTTAGTGCGAGCAGACGCCGCTGGAATTGTGGCTAAAGTCCTGTCGGGTCGTTCATTGTCTGACCTGAAGCGGGAGTTCACCGTCGCAGAACCAGGGCTCACCTGGGCCATGGCGTATGGCACAGTAAGGGATTACTGGCGACTAGCGGTTGTCCTAAAAGGGTATTTGGATAAACCCTTGAGACAAAAAAAGGATGACCAACTCCAAGCACTGTTGCTGGTTGGGTTACACCAGTTGTATTCCATGCGGGTCCCTGAGCATGCTGCGGTTTCTGAGACTGTCGCTGCTACCGGGCTTATTGGACGCAAATATGCCAAGGGTCTCGTGAATGCAGTATTGCGCCGGGCAATCAGAGAAAAACAGGATTTCGGTCAACCTAACCATCCCACCTGGATGGTCGAGCGAATCAAACAGGACTGGCCGGAAGACTGGTCGGATGTTCTTTCTCACAACGACGAGCATCCGCCGTTGTGGCTTCGGGTCAACACACAAAAATCGAGCCGAGATGCTTATCTTGATGAACTGACCAGGGAGGGGATTAGTTACGCCATTTGCCCCTGGGTTAGCAGTGCAGTGAAGCTCAATGATCCCGTCAGCATCGACGATATTCCTGGTTTCTTCCAAGGCCGTGTATCCGTGCAAGATGCGGCGGCTCAATTGGCTGCTTTTCTCTTGGATGTTAAACCTGGCATGGACGTTTTAGACGCCTGCGCGGCACCCGGCGGCAAGACTTGTCATGTTGCAGAGCAATATCCGGACATAGGAAAATTGCAGGCCGTAGACATCGACCCCCATAGGCTGACGCGAATCCAAGAGAACATAGAGCGTTTAAACCTGAAAGGGATTGAGACAATTGCCGCCGATGTGGCATCTGATAGTAGTACAGCAAGCTTTGACCGCATCTTGTTGGATGCGCCGTGCTCCGCCAGTGGCGTCATACGAAGGCATCCAGACATCAAGTTGTTGCGCAATCCCCAAGATGTGACTGCCACGGTGATGGCTCAACAGCGCTTACTCAAGGAATTGTGGCGACGACTACGTCCGGAGGGCTTATTGCTTTATGTTACCTGCTCAATATTCAGAGAAGAAAATGAGCAGCAGATTCAATCGTTTATAAAAGATACTCCGGACGTCGTGGAGAAAAAACTAATCGATCAAGATTGTCCGTGGGGTCGAAGGGTATCCATGGGCCGCCAAATACTTCCGGGAGAGGCGGACCTGGATGGATTTTATTATGCTTGTCTTAGGAAGGAGCGCCCAAAACAATAAACGGGGGGAACGTGTGGGCCAGGTTTTTCGTTTGAAAATTCGACTCTTATTTCTTGCACTGGCGATAGGTATCGGTTTGGTGGGGCTGGTCTCGGCCCAAGAAGATGACCCAGTAGAGGAAATCTCGCCGGGGCGATTTGAAGTGCGCTCAGCTTATACCGAGCTGCAAGATGGCGTTTACTTTCTCAACGCAAAACTTGACTACGAACTTAGCGATGCCGCAAAGGAAGCTCTGCACAATGGCCTGTCACTGACCATGGAAATGCAAATAGAAGTGCTTCGGCCTCGCCGGTTTTGGTTTGATCGCGAAGTATTTACCCTGAATCAACGCCACGAGTTAACTTTCCAAGCACTGAGCGAACGTTATACGGTCAAGAACCTCAACAGTGGCGACTTAACTTCCTTTAGCACACTAGAATCAGCCACAGAAACTCTAGGTACCGTTCGCCACCTGCCTTTTCTGGATGAAGCATTGCTTCGGCCCGATAAACGTTACGATGTTCGCTTGCGGGGTGTGCTGGACACCAGAGAGTTGGCTGGTCCGCTTCGGCTTCTCACGTTTTTTTGGGATCAATGGCGTCTGACTAGCGATTGGTACACATGGCCGCTACGTATCTGAGACGAGTGGCGGCGACGTTTCTTGCCGTATTGGGCGTTGCTTTTCTTGTAACGTCTTTGGTCTTGTTGAGTAAGACAACGCAAAACACAACGGATTTCGGTCGAATCCAAACCACCATCGTATTAGTTAACGTGGCGGGTGTTGTTGCGTTATTGGTACTTATTTCCGGTAACTTTTTTAGGCTTGTAAAACGTTATCGAGAACATGCGCCGGGTGCTCGTTTAACAGCACGCATGGTGACTATGCTGGTGGTTCTTGCCGTCGCGCCCCTGTTGTTGGTTTACTATTTTTCATTGCAGTTTATAACAAGAGATATCGATAGCTGGTTTGACGTAGAAATCGATCAGGCGTTAGAAGATTCTTTGACTTTAAGTAGAACCTCCTTTGAAGGCAGAAAGCGTGACTACCTAAGACGTAGTGAAGAGTTGGGTAATGCAGTTAGAGGTTTGAATGATTCTGCACTAGCGACACGTCTGCATTACTCCCGAGAACAATCCGGAGCCATGGAACTCACGGTGTTTGGTACCAACGGTCGAATTATCGCCACTAGCACCGAGTCTCCATCTGCGGCTTTACCATCTCCACCTCCCGATGCAGTTTTGTCCAGAGCCCGGTCAGGAAATTCCTATGTCAGTCTAGACCCTGCCAGCCAAGGCGGGTTTGAGATTCAAGTGGCCACTCTTTTGCCAGCGCCTAGACCGAGAAATGATTTTTCCACCAACCTGTTCGCCGAGTCGTCCAATCGACCGAGGATTTTATACGCACGCTATCCGGTGCCTCAGCACGTGGCGGATCTGGCAGAAAGTGTTCAGTCGGCTTCCAGCCGATATCTTCAGCTGTCGTATTTGAGACGACCACTAAAAATCAGTTTCGCCCTCACTCTGACCTTAGCCATGTTGTTGTCTTTGTTG
>JBCCFQ010000372.1:0-4626 GCA_039029655.1 Pseudomonadota bacterium
AAAGGCGCGTATATCGACCGCATAGAGTTCATCGACTACGGTACTGACTCGTCTGCTTTCGTGGCAGCCTACGAGGCTGATGAAATCGACATGAACTGGGAATCTGTTGGTGAGTTCTCTGATGTGATGGATGGCATTGGCCTCACCCGGTCGGACGTTGTGTCCGGTGCGACCATCGTTATTCGTCCAAACCAAGGCGCAGACGCGTATAAGGATGCCCGTGTTCGCCAGGCGCTTGCCATGGCTGTAGACAACCAGGTTTGTCTAGACCTCGGTGTTGCTGGCAAGGGTATTGCAGCAAACAACCAGCATGTTGGTCCAATCCATCCGGAGCATGATCCTGATGTTGGCCGTATCCCTCATGATCCTGCCAAAGCGAAAGCGCTCATGGCGGAAGCGGGCATGGCTGATTATGAGCATGAGCTGCACTCAATCGATGATGATTGGCGCAAAAATACCACCGATGCGGTTGCAGCCCAGCTGCGCGATGCCGGTATCAAGGTGAAGCGTACGGTTCTTCCTGGCTCAACCTTCTGGAATGACTGGGTAAAGTATCCGTTTTCATCAACAAACTGGAACCACCGCCCACTTGGCACTCAGGTGCTTGGTCTGGCTTACCGCTCCGGTGAAGCATGGAACGAATCCGGTTTTGCCAACGCCGAGTTTGACAAGCTTCTTGCTGAAGCTAACTCAATCGCTGATGCTGACAAGCGTCGTGAGGTGATGTCAAAGATCCAAAAGATCATGGTTGATGAGGGTGTCACCATCCAACCTTACTGGCGCACCATCAGCCGCCACCACAAGCCGGACATGGTGGGCGTTGATATGCACATCGCCTATCTGCCTCAGGTTTATAAATGGGGCTGGAAAGCCTAATCTTGAGAAAAGCAATCAGGCCGCCCTTTTACCGGGCGGCCTTTTTTGACGCTACAATAAACACTTTAAACACAGCGTCGGGCTGAAAAAGCCCAGCCAGGGGAGACCATGTTACAGTTTATCGCACGCCGCACAGGGATTATGATCCTTACGGCGCTATGCCTGACATTCGTCGTATTTTTTCTCACAAACCTTTACCCAAACCTCGAAAAGCTAGCCAAGACCCAAGGAAACTTCCGAATGTCGGAAGAACAGGTTGCGACATGGCTTAACAACCGCGGATATGGGCGCAACATTTTTGCCAAGTATGGCGAGTGGTTGGGCGTTGTACCCGGTTATGTGATCGAGGGCACTGACGGCAAAGTTCGAGCCCGATGTGCACGAAAGGGAATAACAGTTGAAGAAGCGCCAACCTATTGCGGCATAATTCAAGGCGACTGGGGGTATTCGACGGTTTCGAAAGACAATGCTGGACCATTGCTTTGGAACAGGCTCAAACTAACCGGTTTCCTGATGATGTGGGCCTTGATTATAACGGTGCCGGTCGCGCTCATTCTTGGAATTTTCCTTTACATGTTGTTCTGGTTTCCCCGGTGGGTGCTTATGGCAGCAGGAGAGCCAGAGCTTTCCGAATTGTTTCCCGCACACACGGAATGGACATACCCACCGGCAATCCTTGCAACGGTTGGACTGTCAATCATGGTTGCTGAAATGTTGCGCCGGTATGGATGCGATAGCAAGATCGCTTACGGGGGCAGCTTCCTTGTCGTTGCTGTAAATTGGTTTGCAGGAATCATGGCAGGGACAAGATGAATGTATCCTCAACCTCCGCCGTATTGGTTGACTCAGATCTACCAACGGCTCGACCGAATAGAAAAAACTATTTCCAAGATGGAGGCAATGTCGGACCTGACGGCAAAGATCGTCAAATGGGCGCTTCCGACTCTGGTGTTCATACTTCTTGCGACGGGCCACGCGGACAAAGCCAACGTCGTGGTAGGCCTGATAAAATGAGGGCGCTGTATTTCGCTTACATCTGTGCGTTGTTGATGATCTTGTCGGCTCTGTATACCGCAGAGTTCACGATTTTACTTCTGGAGATGCATAGGGGAAATTAGGGGCCTTTATGTTAAGCTGCGATTAGGTCTCTCGACCTGTTCCAATACATACCGAGTTTTGAGTTCTCCAGAGCGGCGCAGCACTCGAAACCCATGCCGACAAGAACGACGCCATGCCCTGGTGCTGAACGCCACTCTGTTCGCCCAGCCGCTTTAGCGCGCGCATCCAAATCCATGCGAAGGCTTGGGCTCGGGATGAATTTCGTTTTCCCCTTCGGGAACAAAATTCCGTGTGCGCGGTGCATGTTTTCATGCCACCAGTCTGATGATGTGTATGCGCGAACAATGCACACACCATCTCCGTGGTCAAAGAACTTTCGCAACCACGGTACATGCCCGTTGCGACCGCCGAAAGGCGGGTTCATAAAAACAGAGCCAGACCACGGCTGCACCAACCCGTCGTCATCTCTGGTGTAGACATGCGTTGCAGGCACCCAATGACCAACACCGGGCGAACACGGGTCTAGTTCAAACTGGATACCAAGCGCCTCGAAAATCTCGGGCGGAGTGTACCAGTCGTCACTCTCGCCAATGCTGTTCTCATGTTCCGCCAAAAAATTGGGCCTTTATGAAACGGTTTCGAGCGACTGGAAACACTCGGATAAAGCAGCGTTCAAATCCAGTGTTTCAGGGTAGTCGATTTCCATGCCTCTACCGATCCATTTGTACCAAGAAACTTTAAAGCCGCTCTTTTTGTGTACGAAGTTCGGCAACTCAAGAGAGCAAGTGTCGCGGTGGTAGATGTCTGCGTTAGTCCTTCGCGATTTGTAATCGCATGTGCAGTGTATGGCGCACCCTTGGCGGGGCAAATTGAAGGTGACGCATACGTCGTCATAGATTGGACCCTCAATCTTCCGGCGTTCGTCGTACGGCATTCGATCTTCCCAGAAGCCTGGATCGCCATACTGCTTCACACCAGCGTTTCGCAAGCGGTTTTTCAGGACTGTTTGGTAACAGTCGACCGAGTGACCTGGGTCGTTGTTTTCGAAATCAACTTCCCGCTGTTCGCCGCCGCAATCACAATCGCCCCAGTAGAAGCGCCGCATAACAAATGTGCTGTTTTCAAAATCCTCACCATAGCCAAACTGGCCGCCAAGACCAAAGCCGTTTTCCAACTCAGGGTTCGCTTCGCATATCTTCTGCGTAAGGAGGCGAAGAGCCTCTGACAAGGCGTCCTCAGATCTCTTTGGTAGTACGATCTGAACTTCACTCATATCCGGGCCTTTGTGTTAGATCAAAAGTCGTTTTTATCAACGGCACGAACAACGCGTGAAACTTCTTCAAAGAAGATTGCATTGGCCTTGCACTTCGGTGCCTCAAGAACCGTTTTTTCACCGTCCAAAACTCGCAGGAATGGAATGTGACAATACACTCCGTTCTCTTGGTATTCTAAGATCTGAGTTACGCCGTGACACCCCACCTGAAAGACATGCGGGTTCCCGTTGTAATCGATCTCAATGTGCTTGATCTCTCGGTCGTCGCTCATATCCGGGCGCCCATTTTATTTTCGAGGAAACGTGTAACCACGCGACTGCAACTCAAGTTTTGCTTGCCTGTAAGAGCCGGCCCAAACATCGACGAGTTGTGGGATCGAGCTGGAGCCTTGGCAGCAGAGTAACTGAAACCACATTTCCGGCCCTCATTCGTTGTTGAGGGATAACCTAATTTTGCCATTGACAATTGTCAATACAAAAATTACTTTAACTACATTCAATACAAACAGCAAAAACAGTAGAACATTGACGAATCTCGGACAGGCCGTCACAGACGGCGACATGAAAGACAAATGGCTGCAAATCCGCGTAGATGCAGAGATTGAGCAGATGATAGCCGATCTCCGCAAAGCGGAAACAGACCTGCCCGGGAAGTCGAAGATGGTTATTCGATTGATCGAGCGGGCATATGAGAAACTACCCAAAAACTAACATAAGGGTGTTACACACGTGTGGCGTTTTTAGTGTTTCGAAATACCCCTACGAAGGTTTCGAGACACTCTATTCTGCTCGTCATGGGCAAGGACAAAGAGACGCCCGTGCGAACCGGCAGAGTGTTCGGTTACGCACGTGTCAGCACAGAAGAACAGACGCTAGACCAGCAGGTCACTGCGCTGATCGCTGTGGGCATTCCAGACGAACGAATAGAGAGAGAAACCATTTCGACGCGACGGCCACGCCGCAAGCGTCTGGAATTTTCTCTCAAACGTCTTCGGCCGGGCGATACACTGGTCGTGTGGAAGTTGGATCGCATCGCGCGGTCCATGAAAGAGCTTCTGACGATCATGGAGGATTTGCAGGACCGCGGTTGCGGGCTGCGTTCCCTCACGGAACATATCGACACGAGCACAGCCGCGGGACGGTTGCTGGTCAACGTACTGGCGGCACTGGCGCAGTTCGAACGCGATATCGTCTCAGAACGCACAAAGGCGGGCATGGCGGAAGCCAGGCGGCGCGGCAAGCAGATCGGTCCAAAGCCAAAGATGACGCCGCAGAAAATCGAACGAGCCATTGCCATGCGTAAGAAAGGCGCGAGCTACAAGACATAGGTAAAGAGGTTGGTGTCTCAGCGCCAACGGTGAAGCGATACGTCGGACATATCCGACTGAAAACGAAATAAGGAGACGTGCGGATGAAAC
>JBCCFQ010000373.1:0-4623 GCA_039029655.1 Pseudomonadota bacterium
AGGCCTCGACGGTAGTGGTGGTCGCAAAGGATTAGACGGCAGCGGATTGAAAGGCCTCGACGGTAGTGGTGGTCGCAAAGGATTAGACGGCAGCGGATTCAAAGGCCTCGATGGTAGTGGTGGTCGCAAAGGATTAGACGGCAGCGGATTGAAAGGCCTCGACGGTAGTGGTGGTCGCAAGGGATTAGACGGCAGCGGATTGAAAGGCCTCGACGGTAGTGGTGGTCGCAAAGGATTAGACGGCAGCGGATTCAAAGGCCTCGACGGTAGTGGTGGTCGCAAAGGATTAGACGGCAGCGGATTGAAAGGCCTGGACGGTAGTGGTGGTCGCAAGGGATTAGACGGCAGCGGATTCGCACCCTTGTTAATTCTTGGCCCAATAGAGTCTAAGGATAATTCTCAGATCCAGATTTTTGGCCAGACTGTGAAGGGAGCACTAAATTCCTCAGAACTGAGTGTGGGTGATTACGTTGCAGTTCGAGGTTTCTTTACCATCGACGGCAGTGTTTTTGTCGAGAGCATTGAACGATTTGATGAGACCTATGTGCCAGGCGTCAGCGTCGCATTTCTACAGGGTGTCGTGACGGCTGAAAACGCGGACGGATCCATTAGGATTGGTAACACTAGAGTCTTCACCAGCTCAGGTGTCTCAACCAATGCTAAGGTTGGGGATCTGGTTGACGTTTTCGGATCATCGTTTGGGCACGGCTCGCTTAGCGCAGACTCGATTAGCCGTTAGATTTTCAACAGCTTAATTTTTCGCTCAAGGCCGCGCTCAAAAAGAGTGCGGCCTTTTTGGTTGCTGGTGGGAGACTTTGTCGAGAGCGGAGATTCCATTGCAGCCTTGAATTGGAATCTGCATGTACGCGGGCGTTTGCGCGTCGCGGGCGGCGGCGCTATCCTTTCAGTAGTGACACTTATCTGGTGAACACATGACTAATCCCAGGCTCGCAATCTTGCGTGCAACTAAAAGAATGATCGAACCATGGGCAAGATATCTTTTGACACATGGTGTGAGTTACCGCGAGTTTGATGACGTGGTTCGCGCGATTTTCGTGGATGTGGCAACCAAAGAGTTTGGGATCAGGGGGCGGCCTACTAATGCTTCACGCGTTGCAGTTCTGACGGGGCTGACGCGCAAGCAAGTAAAGAAGATCAGAGACGCACTTGTCGTAAACGAGATTGAGGAAACTGCCGCACCAAACCAAGCATCATTGGTGCTTTCGGGTTGGCACAGTGATCACCGTTTCGTAAACACCGATGGTACTCCCAAACCCCTACCTTTCGAGGACGGGGACACAAGCTTTTCAGAACTGGTGAGGAAGTACGGGAAGGATATTCCTCCAAGAGCTATGCTGAGGGAGCTGAAACGAACAAACGCGGTTGAGGAAATGAAGGATGGCAGAGTTCGGGCTCTAAATCGCTACAGCGTATCGGACACCACGCCTGAACGAAAATTGAGTTCGCTTGCGGAAGCAATCGGCTATTTCATGTCTACCGTCACCTATAATCTAATGAACGAAGACACTGGTCGTTTGGAGCGGCGGGTTACGGCACTGGCGCCTTCGCTAAAGGATCTGGACAACTTCGACGAGTTGGCAAGGCCAAGAGCGCAGCAGATGCTCGAGGATATTGAAGACTCGCTCATTTCATTAGGACACGACCCGACTTTGAGCGACGAGAAGAGTGAGGTGCTGATTGGCGCTGGAGTCTACTTTTTTGCTGAGTCAACGGAACAAACCCGAAAAACTTGACAGTTACCATTTATGGGTCTATAAAACCATATAAAGACATTTTATAGATTTGGTCATGGATGACCCGCGGTAAATGGACGACCGTGTTATTGGGTCCAAGGATGGCCAATTGGGGGAGGCAAGGACTGCCGATACGGCAACTTTGGGGTCATGGATGACTCTGGGGGTCAAGGACGGCCCATGGTGGGACCACAAACGAAAGATCGGCACCCTTGCTTTCTCATTCAAAATGTCTGTAAATCGATTTCCTGAATGTGAGCGGCTTCCAGACTTAGGCCGGCAAAAAATCCAAAATAATTCATAACGTTATGCCATCAACTCTGACTGCGGTATGCTGTCAAAACTGTGTGCTACGTCCTTGTTTGGGTAGGGTCGTTAGCTTATGTTGAATTTTGAAAATCCGAGAAAATGGCAAAGTCATCGAAAGGCGACGACGCAAATCCACCGGTCTAAGGGGTTTAACCACCCTAAGACAGCGGGGCTGCCCAAGGGTACACGAAGCCCTTTGGTCAACGTGGATAGACTTATACCGTTTACTCCAGGATGAAATTGATAACTTAGGCGATGGATGCGGGTAATGCGAAAGACGGTATTAGTGTTAGTGACAACACTGTTTGTTGTGGCCGGGTGTGGGAAGAAGGAAGAGCCCGAGTCGGTAACATTCTATGAAAATAACGATTTGCTTCGTGAAGACATGATTGCCCGTTGCAACGCCGATGGCGGCCGTCTGCGTGGTTCTCCCGATTGTGTTAATGCCGGTCGAGCGTCTGCCCGTGTTGCGGCCAGGCGAGACAAGGAAAAACAGGCGGCAAGGGAAGCAGAGTCGGAACGTAAACTGGCAGCCATTCGGGCCCGTCAAACTCAACTTCGTCAAGAGCAACAGCGATTACAGCAAGAAGCTGACGAGCTACAAGGCGACGCGAACACCGCAACCGCGGACACGCCAGATTCAGTGCGTAGTTTTGGAGCCCCCACCAGTGCGCCCATGGTCAACGAGCCGTTTCAGCCAAACACCAGCGAACCACCGGTCATCGGTTATGAAGACGACGAAAACGGCGAGCGTGTGGTATCTCAACAACCCCCTGTGCCCGCGCAAACGGTCGTGGCCCAGCCTTTGGTTGAACCTGACCCTAATGTCCAAGAGACAACGCAGGAACAGACCCAATCCAACGTAGCGCCCCAGTCTGAAGAATGGGTGGTCACGCCAACTCAGGTGCAACCGAGCCCTGCGCCCGTTGTACAGCAACCTGAAACGCCGGTAAGAGATCCGGCAAGCATCTCTTTGGACGATATGCCAGGCTCTGACCTATCCCCAGCCGGCATGCCCACCGGGCCTGTGGATACAGTGACAGAGGCGGTTCAAGAAGCGTTAGAAGACAAAGACCAATAGGTTTAGTCTAAATTTTCTGCAAAGTCTTTGAGCTCTGGGAAAAACGCCAGAAAATCTCCTTCAATAGACTCATAGTGCCGTTCAATCTCGCCTGCAGCACCTTTTAGCAGTTCTGGACGAGTGAGTCGTTTTGCTACGCGATCGATAGTGAGTCCCAGCCTCGTAACATCGCCGTAGGACGTGAGCCAGTCATGTTCGATGATTTTTTTACTGACCACTTGTAGACGGTCTGGCAACAGGTGGTTATGTGTGTGCAAATCGTCATACACACCCTGGATAAACTCACAAAGGGGCATCTGGTGGAACCGTGTCCAGTGTCTAGACAGAAAATGATCAAAGGATAGGTCCAGCAATATCCCCGCCACTCGACGTCGCTCTACAGAAAAGTACCCTTTGGCGGCGGTCACCTTTGGGTGTTTGTCAGTGAAGCTATCAATTGCGCGGTGACGGCGTATGCCGCTTATGATTTTGGGGTGATATCCACCGTCTAGCCGTCCCTTAACAAAGTCTCCCGCCAAGTTGCCCAGTCTTTGTAGCGGGTCTTCACCACCCAAACACAAATGGGCTAAGTAATTCATTAGGTGGCTAGGGCCATCTGCGGTTCCTGGTAAAGTTTGGCCGACTCCCAAGCCAAGATGGCTTGCTTACGGGTAGGAGACCAACGATAGCCACCTAAGCTGCCCTCACCGCGAATCACTCGATGACAAGGTACGAGGTAGGCCACGGGATTCGATCCGATGGCATTGGCGACGGCTCTGGATGACGTTGGTCGTCCAATCTGTTTGGCGATTTGTTGATAAGAACAGACGCTGCCTTCGGGTATCTGCAACAACGCCTTCCAGACATTAATTTGAAAGTTGGTGCCTGCTACGGCCAAGTGCAATGGTTTATCGCTCTTGTCGGGATCGAACACTTCTTTCAGCAAAGACTTAGCTCTGGCTTGATCACGTTGCCATAGGGCCTTTGGCAGATCTTCCGTCCATGCTTGCCTTTCACTGTCGGCATCCTCGACAAAAGACAGTCGGCAAATACCTCGCTCTGTAAATCCAATCAACGCCCGGCCAAAGAGTGTATCGGCTTCGCCATAGGAAATGGTGAGTTCCTCACCCAGGCGCTTGTAGTCCCCCGGTGTTACTCCCTCAAGTTGGACGAAATGATCGTGTAAGCGCCCTGGGCTAGACAAACCCACCTCAAAGGTTGCATCCAAGATGCTGGCAGAATCCGTCAACAACGTTTTGGCATGGCCCACAGTCAGAAACTGCAGAAAACGCTTTGGACTCACTCCTGCCCATCGCGCAAACAAACGCTGAAAATGATACGGGCTCAAGTTGACCTGTTCGGCCACCTCATCGAGCTGGGGCTGTTGCTGGTGGTTTTCCCGGATAAATCGGATGGCGTTGGCTATTTTTTGGTAATCGTCTTTCATGGTCTTACGTTAACCGGTACAAGCCGTCCCAGCCACCCGATTCTTGCGCCTAC
>JBCCFQ010000374.1:0-4620 GCA_039029655.1 Pseudomonadota bacterium
GGGCAGCATGAATTCATTGGAATCTGAAGTTTTTTGTCGGTTCTATGGTGTCCTGTGCGGGTTTTCGAGTCGGTTCATGGCGGCCGAACTCGGGCTTACACGTTACGCTGCGTTGCGCGGACGGTGCCTTGAATTATTTGATGAAATTGACCTGTTGGTTCATTTACCCGCCTCGCAGAGAGCGTTTGTTGAACAGCGTATGGGTGAGTCGTTGGGGGACAGATTGCGGGAGAAATCGGTGTTGCTTGCGGACTTCTTTGAACTTGGCTCGTTGACTTACCGGGTGTTGGTCTCTGATCGTATGGGGCACGACGAAGAAGAGACCCAGACGATAAGAGACATCGGACAAGCCTACGGCCTGCCTACTGCTCAACTGCTGATGCACCTTGAAGCGCCCTGGTCTGATGGGCTCTACGATGATCAGGTGATCGTGGAATTGATGGGTCGCGGGTATGACGTCGCGGCGTTCGCGTTGGTCGACACACCCCGCGAGGACGATGCCTGTTTTGTGGTTATGCCCTTTGATGACCACAGCCTGTATGTTTATCGAGCGCTGCATCACGACGCACTGCGCAAGGCGGGGTTGGTGCCGGTACGCGGGTGGCAAACCGTTTCGAATGAACACTATTTGCATTTGTTGCGTATGATTCTGGGTAAATGCGGTACTACGCTGGTGGATTTGACACCGGCGGATCCGAGCGGCATACCTAATCTCAACGTGGTTCATGAGATCGGGATGAGCATGGCCATCGGCAATACCAGTTTGATTGTGTGTAGAGGCGACAAAGTAACGTTACCGAGTAACTTTACTGGGTTACCCATATATAGCATGTCCCTGGATGAGCAGGACTGGCCGACGCCGACCGAACTTGGAGAGTTGTTTCTGGATATGTTAACGGCAGTGCGTTAATGGTGCCCACCGGAAATTATGAGAGATCTGCAGTGTGCGTTACAGTATACCGTCGAAGGGAATGCTGGAGAAGGCTGTGTGGCGCGCTTTGTTTGTTGGGATTGACAGCTATCCTATTCGTCCGCTGAGGGGCTGTGTGGCTGATGCGATGGCTTTGGAAGCTGCATTGAATAGTGCGTCGAGCGGTGGTTCACCTCGTTGGAAGTCACAGTTGTTGTTGTCTGAATACCCAGCTCCCTTACCGCCCGCAAAGCAGTGCGCAGACGTTGTCCCAAATTTCTCCTCCGTTCGATCTTCGGTTCGTGATCTTTTGCTCAATGCGGCTGAACCCAATTTGTTGTTCTATTTCTCGGGACATAGCGATATTGATTTTGGCGCTGGCGTGGGGGCCCTGAAAACGATTGATACCATGACCGACGGTGCCGGGCTCACATTCTATGAGTTGATGCAATGCGCAAATCGCGCGGCAACGCAGCTTCAAAAGCAAGTTGTCATCATATTGGATACCTGCCATGCGGGGGCGTTTGCACAACACGGCGACGTAGCGCACATTGGTACGGGTTTAACTGTGTTGGCAGGCGCTCGGGGAAATGAGCATGCCATTGAAAGAAACGGACAGGGCGTGTTCACACAGCTTTTGGTGGAAGGACTGAACGGTACTGCTGCGGATATTGCGGGCAAGATCACGGCCGCGTCGTTGTTTGCTTATGTCGATGCGGCTCTGACGCTAGGCAGCCAGCGTGCTGTGTTTAAGTCCAACGTACACTCCTTGTGTTTGCTTAAGCAAGTCGAGCCTCAAATTCCAAAAGAGACGCTGTTGGCGTTGGATCATTTGTTTAAGGATGAGTCTTCCATACTTGAGTTGTCTCCGGCATGGGAGCCAACTGATCGAGCGGATATGCCTGCGAAATATGCACATACTGAACACGATACAAGACTTACCGAAAGCTATTTGCATCTTCGAAAACTGGATAGAAGCGGCTTGCTTGAGATTGTCGGTGCGGATGTACTTTTTGATGCAGCGATGCAGTCGCAAGGTTGCCGACTGACTTCACACGGGAAGTACTACTGGCGTCTTGTCAAGAGCGGCAATCTCGCTGGCTAGGCTATAGGTGGAAGGGGAGGTTTTTAGAGTGGACGACATTGACGATACATACGCGATCTTTCGAATCAAAGGCGGAGACGCGACGAAATCTTGGGAGGCATCTCCCGAAGGTCCGCCTGAAATCGAATACCAACAGAACACGCTAAGTCGTCGTGCAGCTGCCGAATTACGTGAGGACCCGGAGTTTCTGGTGGCGCAGAGCATGCCCCTGACCTTGATTGAACCCTATGATTACGCTGCGCGAAATGAACGCCAACCCGAAACACCTCACGGCGACACGGCTTGGGGTATACAAGCCATTGGTGCCGATGCCAGCGGTCTAGATGGCAAAGGCGCTGTTGTGGCGGTGCTTGACACGGGAATCGACTGCTCGCACCCCGCCTTTGCGGGGGTTGATCTTAAAACGTACCGCAATTTCACCTCTGAAAACGACGAAGATTCCAACGGTCACGGCACCCACTGCGCAGGCACAATCTTTGGGCGGGACGTCGATGGTCAACGCATCGGAGTCGCAAAAGGTGTGGAAAGAGCTGTTATTGCTAAGGTGCTTGGCAAAGGCGGAGGCCGCACTGGTGATCTAGCAGAAGCGGTGCTCTGGTCTGTTGAGGAAGGCGCAAATATTGTTTCGATGTCACTCGGAATCGATTTTCCCGCCGTGGTCAAGCATCTGGTGAATGGGAAGATGGATCCTGCAGCAGCGAGTTCTCGCGCGCTCAAGTCCTACCGCGAAAACGTCGATCTGTTCAACAGTTTGGCCACCTATCTCAAAATGGCTGATTCGGTGGGTAAGGGAGCGATCATTCTGGCCGCCTCGGGAAATGCATCGCGCAGACCCAAGTATGAGATCGATGTGGAACCACCAGCCGCGAGCTCGGAAATCATCTCGGTAGGTGCCCTCCAGCCGGGGCCAGCAGGGCTTGAAGTTGCTTCCTTTTCCAATACAGGTTGCGCTATTTCTGCGCCCGGCGTTGGAGTGCTGTCAGCTAAAACAAAGACAAAAACGCTGGTCACCAAGAGTGGGACCAGTATGGCGACGCCCCATGTGGCTGGGGTGGCCGCGCTCCATGCTGAGCAAGAGTTGGCACAGACGGGCAAAATTACACGCCTGAATCTACAAGCCCGGCTCTTGGGTACGGCTACTAGAGATGGCTTGAATCCTGCGAGCAGGTCTGTCGAAGTGGGTGCAGGGCGGGTCGTAGCGCCGTAAACTGGTTCAGCAAAGCTGGAAGATTGGAGGTTGCTCGTGAGAAAAGCACTCGTTGTGGGCATTGACGATTACCCTACTGCACCGCTGAAAGGGTGTGTGAACGACGCCAAGGCAGTCGCCGAACTGCTTCATTTTCACGAGAATGGCGATCTGAATATGGAAATTATGCTCGTCACCTCCGAAGACAGATCGGTTACGAAGTCGGTGTTGCTCAACATGATTACACAGTTGTTTGGTGATCCAGTGGACATGGCGTTCCTCTACTTTTCTGGACATGGGACGGTCAATCAGACGGGGGGTTATCTGGTGACTTCCGATGCTGCCAAATATGATGAAGGTATTCTTATGTCTCAGGTTTTGCAGATTGCAAATAATGGGGCGGCCAGAGATCGTGCGATAGTTCTGGACTGCTGCAATTCGGGCGGTATGGGTAGTATCGCTCCTGGCGATGATCAACCCGCTATGCTGGCAGATGGCTTGACCATCATGACATCCAGTCGCGAAGCAGAACCCTCTCTGGAAGAGGGCGGGCACGGTGTTTTTACAAAACTCTTGATTGATGCAATGAATGGGGGGGCGGCTGACTTGCTAGGCAATGTTACACCAGGGGCTACGTATGCTTATGTTGACAGCGCCTTGGGCTTCTGGGGCCAAAGACCAATATTTAAAACAAACATCAGCCGATTTAGCAGTTGGCGCAATGTTGTCCCGAGAGTTCCAGTTGAAACCCTGAGGAAGATTGCCAACTATTTTGAAAGTCCATCGAGTCAGTTTCAACTTGATAAGAGATTTGAGGAAACCGAAAGTGTGGCAGAACCAGACAAGGTTGCGATTTTTAAAGATCTCCAGAAATACGTCAGTCTGGGTCTCGTAACACCCGTGGATGAGGAACATATGTATTGGGCGGCCATGCATGAGAAATCATGTGAGCTTACCGCGGTTGGTCAACAGTATTGGCGTCTAGCCAAAGACAACAAATTAGGTAAAAGTGCCTGAGGATGATGCGTGGATACCACGCGCTAATCGCGTTTTTCTGAACGGCCGTTCCTGCTCTTCGCGAAGCAGCGTTGTTCGGCGGCGTATGCCTCTGACGACCAACGACGACTTTTTGCTTCGGTGAAACCGGGTATTGGCCCGAAGGGTAAATACCTTGCAAGCGTCAGAACTGAGTGACTGGATACTATCGCAAAGACCCAATACTGGTAGCCCTGGTGGTCAGCCACGCATAGGGTTCAAACAGCTCGCAACGACTCGGGCAATGACAACCACTATCTGGGCATCAAACTTGATGGCAACAACGTTGGTGCTCGTGTCACGGTGACAACCAATGAAAGCACGCAGATGCAAGAGATCCGTGCGGGCTCCAACTTCGTATCACAAAATCCGCTGGAACTGCAC
>JBCCFQ010000375.1:0-4618 GCA_039029655.1 Pseudomonadota bacterium
ATCACGTTGACCTCGGCGTCGAAGTCCGGTGCTTCGACCGCCTTGCGGACGTCGGCTTGAGCGGCCAGGTGGAAGATCGTCGCCGGGCGGGCCTCTTCTGCGACGTCCACTCAGTGCAGCAATCACAGTCATGGAGATGAGAAAGGAAGCACCCAGCGCCAAGACAACGCTGATTGCGATTGGGCCCACGAAGTCACCGATGTTTCCTGGCAGCAAGAAAATCGGCATAAAACCTAAGATGGTGGTAACGGTGGATGCGAATAGCGGTGAGGCAAGATGTGATACTGCCGACCCCACAGCTTCGCCTCGCTCCATGCCAGCTTGAATCCGCTTTTGAATCTCATCTGTCACGACAATGGCGTTGTCAATGAGTAGTCCAACGGCGATGATCATGCCAAACATAGTCATCTGGTGGATCTGTTGATCAAAGAAGGTGAGACCAAACAGTGTGGCCAAAGCGCTGAGCGGTAGAGCGGCACCGACAATAAATGCCGCGCGCCAGCCTAGCCCTACAAAAACAACTACCATGATGACCAGAACACCCATAAACAAATTGTTGCTCAAGGAGCTCAGGCGCTGCTCAGCGTAAGTGCTTTGTTGAAAGACCACGTCAACCGAGACGCCATCATCTATCTGCTGGATAAAGTCATTCAATACATCGTCAGCATTTGCTTGCCACCGATCAATGCGGACATCAGGCTGCGCACTGACAGCAACAAATACGGTGCGTTGCCCGTTCACATATCCAATAGTGTCGGTGGGAAGTTTCCAACCGCGTTTTACCTCCGCTACATCACCCAATCGCAACAACCGACCTTGTTCTCCGTCAATGAGAACTAAGTTGCGAATCCTCGCTAACGAATCTAACTCTCCAGACACTTCTATGAAGAGATCCCTGGTTTCGCCACGCATGGCACCGGCAGGGTTTTTCGGGTCAGATTGAGCTATGAGATTGGCAACTTGCTGTGCAGTAAGACCTTGTGCCGCCAGCTCGCCAGAATTCAACGTCACAGTGATTTCTTCGGTGGGGTTACCGTAAACACGAACACGTTCGGCGCCAGGTATACTGCGAAATTGATCCGCAAGCTCCTCGCCAAGACGACCCATCAATCCAATCTTGGAGGTCTGGTTGTCTTTGGAGCTTAGAGCCACTACCAGCGCGAATGCCGATGCACCCCTTTCATCATCGAACTGAGGTTTGCCGGCACCCGCGGGTAGCAAAACTTGTGCGTCACTTAGACGGTCTCGTACTCGAGAGAATGCCTGTTCGTTGGTTTCTCCATCGATGTAGTCTTGGAGTTCAACGCTGATGAGAGAGATATTGGCCCTTGAGGTTGAGTCAATGTCTTTGATTTCTTCTACTTCACGCAGCTCTTCTTCTAGTTTTTTGGTGACAAGAGATTCGACCCGCTCTGCAGAGGCTCCAGGAAACTCTGTGATTATCAATGCATTTCGGGTGGCTATTCTCGGATCTTCGATTCGAGGCAGATTGGTTAGCGCCGAAAGGCCTGCCAACACGATGACGACAATTGTCAAACCCAAAAGGTGACCATTGCGGAAGAAGACTTGATTAAAACCTTTGGTGTTCACTGAAGCTTCCTTATTCTTCGGTTTGCAGTGCGAGCTGTGTTTGCTTAGTCGAAACGGTTACACGTTGACCCACCACGACTCGATGCAGGCCGTCGCTGACTAGCAAATCACCATCCTGCAAAGTTCCATCAACAAATGCGGTTTCTTCATCAAAGTGCAGAACCTCGACGGTGCGATTTACCAAGGTATGGGTTCCCAACTCTCCCTCATGGTTTTCTGCGATCAATACCTGCCACAAACCCCTAGGTCCTTCCGACAGAGAGGCTAGGGGGATCCAAAAACCTGATCGCTCAATCCAACTATCGACGTTGAGATTTGCCAGATCCCCCGGGCGAACGCTTGAGTCTGTGTCTTGCAAAACAAACACCGCGTCCAGAGTTCGAGTTCTTTCGTCTCTGCGGGGAATAATGGTTTTGAGCTTTGCTTCATATTCCACCTTGTTGATCGTCAACACATGGTCTTCTTGATCCTTAATGGAACTTGCAACAGTCGGTGAGACCCCGATTCTCACCTCAGCGGGCCCACTGCTTTGCAAAGTGAATCCCGGGGTGCCGGGGAGTAGGAATTGCCCGGGGTCCACCTGCCGACGGATGACTAACCCATCGAAGGGAGCTGTTAGCTGAGCTTTGTCCAAGTCCACCTCAATCCGACGAAGCTGCGCTTGGGCAGCACGCTGACTCGCTTTCAAAGCGTTTAGACTTTGGGCGGCCTCATCCAATTCTTGTTGGGAAACACCCTTATATGAGTAAGCGTCTTGGACCCTGGTCAAAGTGGCTTGGGCGAGATCGAGATCAGCGTCTGCTTTCTCCAAGATCGCGGAGGCCTCAGCTCTTTGGGCCGACAATCTGCTTGTGTCTAGGACAGCGAGAATGTCTCCTTTCCTAACTTGGTCCCCCTCATCCACTTTGATGTCGGTGAGGGTGCCACTTACTTCAAAACCGACTTGGCTATTCAAAACAGCCTCGACCCGGCCCACATAAGTGCTCGCTTGCGTATAGCCTGCGTCCATTGTTGCAGCGATTGTGGCCACAGACTTCACAGTGGGTGAAGACTCGTTTGGTTCTTCGGACTGGGAACAAGCAACCAAAGCTAGGCTGCTTAATAGAAAGGAAAATCTTGCTAACTGACTGATCATATTAGGCTTTCTCAAAAAACGTAAACTAGTAAATCTAATAGAAACCGCATATACTAGACGGTATGGTTTGATATTTAAGCACACAAATACTAGACTGTCCAGTATGATATATGACGATTCTGCTACAAGCGGCCGACCAGGACGCCCCAAAAGCGAAGAAAAGCGCGAAAACATCAGTCACGCGGCGGCGCAGTTGTTTCTAACCCAAGGGTTTGAAAAAACCTCCATGGACAACATTGCTCATACCGCGGGGGTCTCTAAACAGACTGTGTATTCCCATTTTCAAAACAAAGACGATTTGTTTGGATCCTGTATCCGAAGCAAGATTTCGGAATACGATTTGGCGGTGGATGCATCCCAACATGAAAGCCTAGCCAGCGGTCTGAGAGCTATGGCTGACGGGTTTCTAGGGTTGTTATCAGATCCCCGGGTAATGAGTATGTGGCGACTGGTGATAAATGAATCAACAGCCCACGCCCAGGTGGCCAAGATTTTTTTCCAGACGGGGCCTCAGGCGACCTACCATCATTTGGCTTCCTTCCTCAAGCAACACCAGGATGAGTTGGCGGTGGCCGATTTCAACCGGACGGCCACTACGTTTCTTGCGATCGTGGGTGGGCCCTATCAAATGCCATTGATGTTAGGCTTGATTGACAAAATCCCAGAAGAAGAACGCGCAAGTCATGTGGAAAAAAGCACCCAACAATTCTTACGCCTGTTTGGCAAAGCCTAACTACAACCGCTTTCTCTTATGTAGCTTGATCGTTTCGTGGGTGCTGACGGGAACCGGATGCGCATCTTCGTCGACAAACAACATTAGTCTAAGCCCCACTGGCTCTACCATAGATGACATGGCAGTGGTGGCGGACACGGCACGCGCCTTGGGGTTGAAATATGGCAATGAGTCCGTACTGATTGCATTTGATATCGATAACACCTTGTTGGCAGCAACAACCCCGTTGGGTTCAGACCAGTGGTTTGACTGGCAGAGCGAAGATTCTCCCGAAGACGAAAAAATTACCGAGGATTTTGGCTGTCTCTTGAATGTTCAAGGTGTGCTTTATCATTTGGGCAGTATGCGCACAACGCAACCTAATCTCACGTCCATCATTGATGGTTTGCAAGAGCGGCGGTTTCCCGTGATCTCAATTACGTCCCGGGGCACTGATTTCAGATTGGTCACCCATCGGGAGTTTCGCCGTAATGGTTTGGACTTCGCCCGCACCGCCATCGGAGATGCCCTGGGGGACACCGGGACCTACATGCCTTATGAACCTGGAAACGTTACTGGGTTCTCCGAAGAAGAAATCCAAAAATTCAAATTGACCGAGTCCTCAAGTCGACCGAGGTTGGTTCGCTATGAAGACGGTGTTTACCTAACAGCAGGTCAACACAAAGGGGCAATGCTGCGTTTGCTGATGCAAAGATTCAAAGTCACGGACCAAATCAAGGCGGTAATTTTTCTTGATGACAAAGATCGACATATCAAGGGTATGAATGAAGCATTGGAGAGTATTGGGATTGCCGCTTACGCTTATCGTTATTCACGTGAAGACCCCAACGTCGAGGCCTTTCGTGACAACGTCAACGGTATGAGGCTTAAGGCCAAACGCGAGTGGTGTGTTGTGGCTGGCAAACTAAGAACACATCGTGATTTGTTCGGCCTAGAGAATTATCCTCTAAATGATACCTGTTTGGATGCTTCACAAAGAATCTGCGACGGCCGTTAGACCGCAGCGAACATTGGTTCTGGCGGCGGGTTCCCAGGTTTTGCTCTTAGAACGGTTCGCCACCGATCAAAATGGCAACATTGTGGATGTCACCTTTACCCAATATCATCCAGAGCGGTTTAGTCTAGTCACGAATCATCAACTGGATGCCGCTTAATAGAGC
>JBCCFQ010000376.1:0-4600 GCA_039029655.1 Pseudomonadota bacterium
GGCTGGTGGCTGGTGGCTGGTGGCTGGTGGCTGGTGGCTGGTGGCTGGTGGCTGGTGGCTGGTGGCTGGTGGCTGGTGGCTGGTGGCTCGCGATGATGTTTGATGATTCTCTAAGGTCAACACCAGACACAAGAAACTAGACACTGTTGAGCCGCTTCGCGGCAAGTATTACTGGATCCTGCCCTTCGGCAGGATGACGGCATTCACTCGGCCGTTAGCTCTCCTCCCCGCTCCAACTCTCCTGCTCATCAACGGGAATGGCACGCTCTTCAGTAAACCAAGCACCTAGGTCGATGAGTTTGCAGCGTTCACTGCAGAAGGGTTTATACGGCGACGCGTCCGTCCATGGCACTCGTTTGTTGCAGGTTGGGCAGGGGACGGTGGTTGGTTCGGTCACGGACTAGTTCCAAGTAAACAGTTTCAAGTTTCAAGAACCAGTAGAGTCGTCAGCCTTAACATTCAGGTCGCAGTTTCATCAAGCGATTCAAAATCAGCACTGAGCTGAGTGGAGCGCAGCCCGTTCTGGAGCGTCTTGCAACTTGAAACTGTAAACTTGCTACTTTTTCCTTGCTACTCAAGAAAGCTTCCCATGACAGTGCTTGTACTTCTTGCCAGAACCACAAGGACACTTTTCGTTTCGTCCGACTTTTCGTTCTTCTCTAACAAACGGCTGGGCTGGCGCCGGTGCTGGGCCAGGATGAGCCCCCGATTGTCCGGATTCTGGGCCCTGTGGCGCCGCCGCCTGGGGTGCGGCAGCATGGCGGTATTGCATACCGGAAGTGGAGCGTCGTTGGCTTTCTACCGCCTTAACGTCATCCTCTCCCTTAAGCTGAGCTTTGGACAAAATAGATATGGCGTCATGTTCTGAACGGTTCAGCATGTCCATAAACATTTCGAAAGCTTCGCGTTTGTATTCTTGCTTTGGGTTCTTTTGTGCGTAACCTCGCAAATGAATCCCTTGGCGCAAATGATCCATAGCCGCCAGGTGTTCCTTCCAATGGCTGTCCAATTGCTGCAAAGTGACCGCCTTTTCGATTTGACGCATCACGTCCTGGCCAATGGAACCTACTTTTTCGGTGTAGTCTGTCGCCAGGGCATCCACGACTTTGTCTCTTAAGGATTCCTCATGTAACGCGGTGTCTTCATCTAGCCACGTTTGTATGGGCAACTCGGAACCAAACTCACTTTCAACAGTTTGGCTCAACGACGTAATGTCCCATTGTTCCTCTGGACTTTCCGGTTCGATGTAATTATCGATGGTGGCGTTAACTCGCTCACTTCGTATCTCATCAATCCAGTCGGTAATGTCATCCTCACCCATGAGCTGATCTCGGCGGTGATACACCACCTTGCGCTGCTCATTGGCTACATCATCGTACTCAAGCAGATTCTTACGCATGTCGAAGTTATGGGCTTCAACTTTCCGTTGTGCCCGTTCGATTTGCCTCGACAATAGAGCACTCTCTATGGCTTCACCTTCTTTCATACCCACTCGGGCCATAAGCCCTTTTATGCGCTCCGGGTCACCGAAGATACGCATCAAGGTGTCTTCCATGGACAAATAGAAACGGCTAGAACCGGGGTCACCTTGTCGCCCAGACCTACCCCTTAGCTGATTGTCGATACGCCGAGATTCGTGTCGCTCAGTACCAATGATATGCAAACCACCGGCTTCCAATACCTTTTGGTGTTGATCCTTCCAATCGGTCTTTATCTTGTCGCGTGCTGCGGTATCGTTCTCGGGAACCTTGGCCAGCGAGGCGTCTAGGTTGCCACCCAACACAATATCTGTCCCTCGACCCGCCATGTTGGTGGCAATGGTTATGCGACCCGGGCGACCCGCCTGGGCAACAATGTCTGCTTCTTTTTCGTGCTGTTTGGCGTTTAGAACCTGATGAGGTACGTCTCTTTTCTTCAACAGCTTGGATAAAAACTCTGAGGTCTCAATGGACGTTGTACCCACAAGAGCGGGTTGACCGCGCTTGTGACAATCAACGATATCTTCAATGACATGTTCGTATTTGTCCTTGCCGGTCAAGTACACCAAATCTGGGTTATCTTTTCGCACCATGTCTTTGTGAGTGGGTATCACCACAACTTCCAATCCATAAATCTGCTGGAATTCGTACGCTTCAGTATCGGCGGTACCTGTCATGCCCGACAATTTGTCATACATACGAAAATAGTTTTGGAATGTGATCGAGGCAAAAGTCTGGGTTTCTTCACGCACCCTGACGCGCTCTTTTGCTTCGATGGCTTGGTGCAACCCATCTGACCAGCGGCGACCGGGCATGGTTCTACCTGTAAATTCGTCGACGATAACAATTTCGCCTTCCTTCACAATGTATTCCACATCCTTTTTGAATATGGCGTGGGCTCTCAAAGCAGCGGTCATATGGTGCAACAAACTGATGTTTGCCGCGCTATACAAACTGTCTCCGTCTCGTAACAAACCGGCTCTACGCAAAAGCTCTTCTGCGTTGATTTGACCCTGCTCCGTCAAATGAACCTGTTTGGACTTCTCATCGATTAGGTAGTCACCTTCGGGCTCTTCCACTTCTTCATTGGGTAACGGGCCCTTGGCTTCTTTTGGTGTTTGAACTCGACCTTCAAGCTTTGGCACCAGCAAATTCATCTTGGTGTAGAGCTCGGTGCTGTCTTCGGAGGGACCAGAAATAATCAGTGGCGTCCGAGCCTCGTCGATGAGAATAGAATCCACCTCATCAACTATGGCAAAAGCGAGATGGTCCTGAGCCTTGTCCTCGCGACGAAACGCCAAGTTATCCCGAAGATAGTCGAATCCAAACTCGTTGTTGGTACCGTAAATCACGTCGCAGGCATAAGCGTTTCGTTTGGACTCAGGGTCCATACCGCTTTTGACAACACCAACGCTTAGTCCCAAAAATTCATACACGGGACCCATCCAACCGGCATCCCGGGAAGCGAGGTATTCGTTCACCGTGACGATATGCACACCATGGCCAGTGAGAGAATTAAGGTAAGCGGGCAAAGTTGCCACAAGAGTCTTACCTTCCCCAGTGCGCATCTCTGCGATTTTTCCATGATGCAGGACCATGCCACCGATAAACTGAACGTCATAATGACGTAGGCCCAGTGTTCGCACTGAGGCCTCTCGAACAACGGCAAACGCTTCGGGAATCAGCGCATCTAGGCTTTCACCCTCTTTGTGGCGTTGCTTGAACTCATCGGTCTTGGCTCGCAGTTGTTCATCCGTCAGCGCCTGGTACTCAGCCTCAAGACTATTGGCTGTTTTGACCTGCTTTCCGAACTGCTTCAGCAACCTTTGGTTTCGACTACCAAATATTTTAGTTAGGAAATTTGCCACGTTGGAATTTGCCCCTTTTGGTGTTGCGACCGGGATTATACTGGAACCTGTCTAAAGTGCTTAGGATCTATTCGACGATTTTCAAACGGCCCCACGGACCCACAGGACCCTAAGCGCTATAGCCAATATTGGGACAGTCGTTGGAAATTAAAGTGCCGGGAAAAAAAGACCCCTATCGGGTCTTCTGGATATGCTTCAGCGGGTCCACAACCTTGCCGTCGCGCAGTACTTCGAAGTGAAGATTTGGTCCGGTGGCACGGCCCGTAGACCCCATCAGCGCTATGCGCTGACCCTTTTCCACCTTGTCTCCCACAGCAACCAAATTCTCTTTATTGTGGGCATAGCGAGTGACATAACCGTTGCCATGGTTGATTTCCACCATGGTGCCAAATCCGAAACGATCACCGGACCAAGTCACAACACCGGCGGCTACCGCCAGAATTTCGTTACCTTCTCGGCCCGCAAAATCCACGCCTTTATGTCTAGCAGTCTTTCCGGTGAATGGGTCGGCTCGGTTGCCGAAATAAGAAGATATGTAACCGGAGGTCACAGGTCTTCCCTCGGGCATCACTTGCTCATTGAGATGTCGGTTAATCATTAGGTTTTCCAACGCCCGAAGTTGACTCTCTCGGTCGTTGATCTGAGCAATCAATCCATCCAGCTGAGTCTCGATGGTGCCTTGGACCGCCTTTTGCTCATTCTTAAGGGCTCGACCACCTTGTGCTGGGGTGATGTCGAAATTGAATTCGCCATCCTCAAGCTCCGCCATCTGCGTAAGCCGTCGACCTAACGCGTCCAGTCGCAACACGTGTGCCTGCATTTGTCCCAACCGAGCCGCCAACGCATTGATCTGATCCTGAGCGTTTTGCTTTGCCTGCAGCACTTGCTCTTCTTGGGTCTGAATCTCCGCTCTAAATGCGGCTAATCGGGGATCTGGGGTTTCTGAGATTTTGCCTTGGGCAAGCCAATAGCCACCTGTAAAAACCAGTCCAAATACTGACAATACCAGCACGGCCATACTTAGGATTACCGACGGTCTATCCAGATTAATCTGGCTGGACTTGCCGTGCCGCTTGGACAGTACAATTATGTTCATTCGCTGCTGACCTTAAAAGCTCCAGTTTGTACACGGGGCCGGTCGGTTCCTGTCGGCGTCAGGCGGGCAGCTAAGTGGCGGGGGGGCGCAAAACCACCGGTCTAAGGGTTAGCCTACGACAGCGGAGTTGCCAAGTGAACAACCCATGGGGTTTTTAC
>JBCCFQ010000377.1:0-4597 GCA_039029655.1 Pseudomonadota bacterium
CAAGGTAGAAAAGCCAGGCCTGCCCCAACGGTTGGCAAAAGGATTCCAACGCCGCGTCCCATCCCTTTGGGTCTTGCACCAGGCAAATCGCTTGATGAATCAGAGGGCCAACATCGCTCGTAAGATTTAATTTTGCAACGCTGTTCTCCCACAGTATCTGATCATAGGCATCCAGCGCCTTGTCTAAGGTATCTATCGCTTCGTCAGGAAAGGAAAGGCCCTCAGCCAAGATGGCGTGAACAGCTTGACCGCTCTTCATACGAATGAGCTCTTCTCGCCACCAGGCCAATTTAAGACGGGCGACGTTCGGTTCTCGAGCCTCCAGTACGACGCGTTGCCAAACATCATGGATGTTTAGAATGCAACGGATCTGTGGTTGGTGGGATTTATCGCTAAAGTGCCAGGGGAAGTACTCAATCCGCGATGGTTGGACTACGTCATACCCATCGTTTTCCTTGTCATGGGCCACCGCTAGCTGTCGCGTGTAATTTGTTCGCGTACGTTACGTATCGGCGTATCAACTTGCGTGGGTTCATCTAGCTCTTTTCTTGAGCTAACGCCCATTTCTTTGAATCGCTTGGCGCCAGGGAGGACTTGTCGTTCCAATGAGCCCACCGCTGAATTGTAGGCATCCACACCGCCAGACAGCTGTTTTCCTAGACGACTAAGATGTTGGGTAAAGGAGGCCAGTCGCGTGTATAGATCTTCGCCCAAGTCGCGAATGGTTTCAGCGTTCTTCGCCAACGACACTTGCCGCCAACCATAGGCGACGACTTTGAGTAGGCCAACCAAACTGGTTGGCGTTGCCAGTAACACCTTGCGTTGTAAAGCATCGTCTTGCAGTGTGGGGTCTTGATCCAAAGCGGCGGCCAAAAACTGCTCACCTGGAATAAATAAAATCACAAACTCGGGGCTTCCATCGAACTGAGCCCAATAGTGTTTTGATGCTAACTCTTTTACTCTATCCCTTAAATTTCGAACGTGTCGGCTTAGGGCTGCGCTTCGTTCCTGGTCGGTGGTGGCTTCCACGGCTTCCAAATAGGCATCTAATGGTGTTTTTGCATCGACCACGATCTGGCGTTCGTCGGGCATACTGACAATCATGTCAGGACGCTGAGCCAATCCGTCCTTGACTGTGTGTGTCTGTTCAAAAAAGTCGCAGTACTTAACCATGCCTGAAAGTTCCGCCACCCGCCGCAAAGTAATCTCGCCCCATTGGCCACGCACCTCTGGTCTGCGAAGTGCCTTAACCAAATTTTGAGTCTCCTGGCGTAAATCCGTTTGGCTGTGGGCCATGGATTCCAATTGGGTCTTGATGTTGCCATAGGCCAAATGCCGCTCTTTTTCTATGTCTGCGAGTTTTTGCTCGGTCTTGTTTAAGGCTTGTCTAATAGGGTCCACCAATTGTGATACGGCTTGCTCCCGCTGGTTGAGATCCCCTTTCGCTTTTTGGTGGTGCAAAGCCAAATTCTCATTGGCTAACTTTAGAAAGGTTTCGCTATTGTGGCGCAGGCTACGGCTAGCCAGCTCATCAAATGCGGTGGACAGCTTTTGGCTGGCGATCTCCAATGCGCTGTCTCGTTCTAGATCTAATCGGTCTTGCTCCTTGAGTTTTGATGAAAGTAACGCCAAGTCAGTCTTGGCTTGCAGCCAGCGGCGCCAAGGTCCAATACCCGCAATCAGTAGTCCAAGCAAAAGCCCTACCGCTGCACCGATGCTTAGTGCGAGAATGACTTCCGGTTCGAGGTTCATAAGGCAGTACCTTCTAACCACGAAAGCAAGTCTGTTGGGGCTGTGATTAAACCATCGGCCTGCCAGTCACTGGGATTGTCGCCATCCACAATATAACCATAGGTGGCTCCGATTGTGGTCATACCGGCGGCGTTGCCGGCTTGTATGTCTCGAATAGAATCGCCCACGTATAGAATCTGTTGAGGATCGACGTTTATTTGCTCGCAGGCATAGAACAGGGGCATGGGATCTGGCTTAGCCTTCGCTACAGTATCGCCGCTGACAACACATGCCGCTCGGGTGGTTAGGCCTAAGGCTTTCACCAGCGGCACTGTGAGTGCTCCTGGTTTGTTGGTGACGATACCCCAAGGTATCTGACGGTCAGCACAGTGTTCTAGCACCAAGGTCATTCCCGCGAAGAGGTGGCTGTCTACACATACGTATTCAGCGTAAATTTCCAGGAATCGTTGTCGATGGGTCTCAAAAGCTTCAGCGTCTAATTCGTTTCCAAACGCCAACCGTACCAGCGCCGCGCTGCCGTTACTGACGTGGGGCTTGGCGTTTTCATACTCCAGCGTCAGTCGTCCAGATTCGGTACATAGTCTGTTGATGGCTGCAACCATATCAGGTGCGGTGTCTATCAAGGTACCGTCGAGGTCTAGGAGTAACGCGCTGGGTTTGGTGGTCATTGGGCGACCGTATGCATTAAATAGTTGACTGCAACATCTTTGCCGAGTGAATAGACCTGCGTTAAGGGGTTGTACAGCATGCCTGTGAGATCGGTGAGTTGTAGTCCGGCCGACCTGGCGTAACTTTCTAACTCCGAGGGCTTAATGAATTTTTGGTAGTCGTGGGTGCCCTTAGGCAAAAGCCGCAACACATACTCAGCACCGATAATCGCGAACAAATAACTCTTGGGGTTTCGATTAATGGTGGAAAAGAACACGGAGCCACCTGGTTTCACCAAGGTCCTGCAGGCGGCAACGGTTTGTTTTGGGTCAGGCACGTGTTCCAGCATCTCCAGACAAGTCACAACGTCAAACTGACCCGCATGGCTTTCTGCCAACACCTCTGCTGTTGTGTTTTGGTAATCGACTTCCAGGCCTGACTCCATCAGATGTAGCTTTGCTACGTTCAATGGGGCCACACCAGCGTCAATACCCATCACAGTGGCTCCTTTTTGGGCCATGGCTTCTGTGAGAATGCCGCCACCACACCCCACATCCACGACGGACTTGCCTGATAGAGGCGCTCGTTGATCAATGTAGTCTAAACGCAGAGGGTTGATTTGGTGTAGTGGCTTGAATTCACCGGACGCGTCCCACCAGCGGGATGCCAACGCCTCGAATTTTGCTATTTCTTCCCGATCAATATTTGTTCCGGTGACGTCATTCACTGTTAGAAAACCTTTGTTGCCATGTTTGGGTTTTGCGAAGTGTGTCATGCATGTCCAACGCAACAGGTGCGCCGTTCTCAACCATCTGGCGTCCTGCCACCCAAACATCACTGACATGATGGTCCCCAGCACTGTATACGATTTGTGATGCCGGGTCATAAACGGGTTGCAGAGATACATGATTCATATCGATAGCCGCCAGGTCAGCCCACTTGCCAATTTCGATGCTGCCGATCTGGTGTTCAAGTCCCATGCTTTTGGCACTTCCAAGGGTGGCCATCCTGAGAGCCTCATGAGCGTTCAAGGCGGTAGCGCTTTGTGCCACACCCTTGGCCACCAAAGCGGCAGATTGCATTTCTCCGAGCATGCTAAGGTTGTTGTTTGACGCGGCACCATCGGTTCCTAACCCGACGTTAACCCCAGCTTCTAATAAGTCTTGCACCGGGCAAAACCCGCTGGCCAGTTTCAAATTGGATTCGGGGCAGTGTACGACGCTGGCATCGCAATCGGTAAGCCACTGGACTTCTTCCGCTTCGATTTGTGTCATGTGAATCGCGGTGAGAGAAGGGGTCAGCAGGCCTAAGGAGCGAAGCAATGCCATGGGTCTGGCGCCATGCATACGCACGACATCCTTCACCTCTTGGGCCGTCTCTTGTAAGTGAATCTGAATCCTCAAATCTAACTGATCTGACAACACACCCAATCGTCGGAGCACTTCGGGAGCAACGGTGTATGTAGAGTGAGGCGCAAAGGCAACACTAATCAATGGGTGTCCTTTGTAGGCATCGTGAAGGTCCAACGCTTTTCGAATATAGGTTTCAGCGTCTTCCCCCCAAGCGCTGGGGAAGTCGATGACCACAGCCCCAACACAACCACGAATGCCGACGTCTGCCATGGTGCGGGCGATGACATCCGGGAAAAAGTACATTTCTTGTACACAGGTGGTGCCACCTAACAACATTTCAGCCAACGCCAGACGCATACCATCCTCGACATATTCCGGACTCATCCAACGTTGTTCTAATGGCCAGATGTGATCCGTGAGCCAGGGTTCCAGGGGAGTGTCATCAGCCACACCTCGCATAAGCGCCATAGGTCCATGGGAATGGGCGTTCACCAGCCCGGGGATGAGTGCGTGCTGGGTGAGGTCAATTTTTTGGGAAAATTGATACTTGGATAAAAGGGCTTGTGCGGAACCAAGGTCATGAATACGGCCATTTTGAATGGCCACGCCGTGACCCTCTAAGACCATTTGTCGGGGTTCCACGGGAATGAGCCATTTGGGCAAAATTAGGGTGTCTAGAGTGTCCATTTCACAGGCTTTGCAGCTAAAGCTCGCAGTGTAACCTAGCCCCAAAAAAATGGCTTGAGGGAGCTGCTTTTTTTCATAAAAAATGTGGGGTTAAGGTGGACCTATGTGATAAAATAGTCCGCTTGTTTAGGCTGCCAGAAGCGTTAAGAAAAACGTCC
>JBCCFQ010000378.1:0-4589 GCA_039029655.1 Pseudomonadota bacterium
CATGCCGAGGAAAGGCTGAGCTGGGTCCATCTGGCGGACGGGCTTCCACATGTCGAAGGTGCAAACACGTGACCGCGCAGCACAGTCATCCTTGGCAGAACCAAGTGGGCACCCATGTCATCACGCTGAAGATTTGATAAGCGGTTAGGCGAGCGTCTCTTGGCGAAATGCTGCCGTCACTTATTCCTTGATTAATAAGGGTCTCTAACCCGTCTCGGTTGGCCTTGGAATCAGCCATGAGTTCAGATCTTTTTGGTTCTGACAAACCTCGGACTTCCGTCAAGATGGCGAAAGTTGGATTCTTGTCGTCAAGACAGCGGTGTAAGACGTAGCGCACTTTGTTGAGTCCGCTGTCCTCCATTTCCATGGCTTCTGTCAGGGCTTCAAAAGTGCTACTCAAGGTCTTTTTGTAACAAAGATAGACCAATTCTTCTTTGTTCTTCACGTAGTTATATATGGTGCGTTTAGACACCTTGAGTCGTTTACTCAGCTCCAGAAGATTAGCGCCGGTATAACCCTGCTCATTGAACAGCTCGGCGGCTGCGTCAATCATGGCCTCGTGCTTCATCCGCCTCAAATGAGAGCGGTCAAAAGCACTGCTGGGTTTTCGTGCTGTGGTCGTCGCCATGGTCTGGGCAATCAAAAAACGTGAATGAGAGAGGACTCTAGCAGATTATACTATGATGTGCAAAAAACCTTTTACAGTGTGCATAATTTGTGACATAGTTTGCACATTGCGTAATCTAGGGGTTAATTCATGGAAAACATCTTCACCGTGGAGGGAAAGTGTGCGCTTGTCACCGGCGGATCGCGAGGCATAGGGGAAATGATTGCCCGGGGTTTTGTGACCCACGGGGTAAAGACCTACATTTCTTCTCGTAGCACTGAGGCCTGTGATGCCTTGGCGTCTGAGTTGTCCAGAGTAGGGGAATGCATTGCTCTGCCAGCCGATCTTTCAAACTTAGATGGTGTGGCTTCGGTGGCAGAACAGATCGCTTCCAATGAGGATCGCTTAGACATACTGGTGAACAACGCGGGTGTCGTGTGGGCGGAACCCATAGATGACTTTTCCGAAGCCGGTTGGGACAAGGTGATGAATATCAACATTAAGTCGCCATTTTTCCTGACGCAACGACTTTTGCCCCAGCTGCGGGCAGCCGCCAGTTTCGAAGACCCCGCCCGAATCATCAACGTAGGGTCCATTGATGGTATTCGCGTAAATCCCATGGATACCTATTCTTATGCCGCCAGTAAATCAGGACTGCATCATTTGACCAGGGCCATGGCTAAACGCCTTGCCAGAGAAAACATCACGGTGAACGCCGTTGCACCAGGCCCCTTTGAGAGCAAAATGATGGCGCATACATTGACCCACTTCCGGAAGGAGATCGAATCTGCTGTACCTATGGGTCGTGTCGGTAAGCCAGAGGATATGGCAGGAATTGCACTTTACCTTGCTGGTCCGGCCGGCAGCTACCTAACAGGTGCTGTCATACCTGTGGACGGTGGGTTAAGTAATTGCGGCGAAGTGAGTGATCGCCATTTCTAATCAAGGGTAGCTTTATGAATTTTGAGTTTTCTGAAGACCAACAAATGCTGCGTGACATGGCCCGCAAGTTCTTAAGTGAACAATGTCCCATGCCACGGGTTCGCCAAGTATTCGAGGGGGAGCAACATCACGACGCAGAGCTGTGGAACGCCATCGCGGAAATGGGGTGGTTAGGTACTGCTGTGGAGGAGCGGTTTGGTGGCGTCGGTATGGGTTATTTGGAGCTATGCGTCATTGCGGAAGAAATGGGTCGCCACATGGCGCCGGTACCGTTTTCTTCTTCGGTTTATCTTGCCATAGAGGGCATAAAGTCGGCGGGCAGTGATGAACAAAAAAGTCGTTTATTGCCACAATTGACCTCCGGGGAAGTCATCGGTGCTTTGGCTGTCTCGGAGGGTGTGGGACCGGTAGATGCCAGTGATGTGCTTTCCCTAAAGGACGGCAAGCTAAGCGGCACCAAATGGCCTGTGTTAGACGGAGAAAGCGCTGACATACTGTTGGTTCTTGCTCGGGAAGATGCGGGCCAATCGCTATTCATTGTTGAGACAAAGAGCGATGGTTTGACAAAAAGCTCTCTCGCTTCTCTGGATCCCAGTCGCAGTCAATCACGATTCGACTTCGACAACGTGTCGGCGGAAAGACTAGGTGCCCCAGGTGCTGGCAGTCACTTGATCGAACGACTGTACGATCGAGCTGCAGTGTTATTTGCGTTTGAACAGTTGGGCAGTGCTCAGGTCACCCTTGAGATAGGGGTGGAGCATGCCAAAAATCGATATGCGTTCGGTAGGCCCATAGGATCGTTTCAAGCCATCAAAAATAAGTTAGCGGACATGTTTGTACTAACTGAGCTGGCTAGATCCAATTGTTATTACGGTGCATGGGCGCTGAGTAATGACGCCCCCGAGCTTGGGGTGGCAGCCGCAAACGCCAGGGTGAGTGCCACACAAACCGCCTATCAATGCGTTAAAGAGAGTCTGCAGATACATGGCGGTATGGGTTTTACCTGGGAGGCCAATTGCCATTTGTATTATAGAAGAGCCAAGCTTCTGAGCCTGGCAATCGGCGGCGAACGAGTGTGGAAAAACAAACTCATTGACCGTTTGCAGGTGGAGCGCAATAGCACGTCAAAAGACGAATCCGATCGCGCAGCTGCGTAACAAGTTCGAGGACAGAAGTTATGGATTTTGAAGATACCCCAGAAGAGGCTCGATTTAGAAAAGAGGTGCGTGAGTGGCTGCGCCAAAACAAGCCACAGGATTGGCGATCGCGCTTTAACGACTACGTTCAAGACATCGAAGTATGTAAGGCATGGCAAAAAAAGAAAGCCGATGCCGGGTGGTCTTGCATGATGTGGCCCAAGGAGTTCGGTTGTCGTGGTGCTACCCCTCTGGAACAAATCATCTGGAATCAAGAAGAAGGTGATATCGCTGAACTATCCACACCTTTCATCATTGGCCACGGCATGGCGGGTCAGACCATCATTACCCACGGCACCGAGTCCCAGAAAAAACGCTTTTTGCCACCCTTGATCAGCGGGGAAGAAGTATGGTGTCAGTTATTCAGTGAGCCCAGTGCAGGATCTGATCTTGCAGGTTTGCGCACGAAAGCCGTACGAGATGGTGACGAGTGGGTGGTTACCGGACAAAAAATTTGGACCTCCCTGGCCCATATTGCGGATTTTGGGATTTTGGTTACGCGTACCGATACCTCGGTCCCCAAGCACAGGGGCTTGACCTACTTTATTCTTGATATGAAGAGCCCTGGCGTAGAAGTGCGTCCCATTAAGCAAGCATCCGGCGCGTCAGACTTCAACGAGGTGTTTTTGACCGACGTTCGTATTCCCGACAGCAACCGGTTAGACGAGGTCGGTCGGGGCTGGCAAGTGGCAATGACCACGCTGATGAACGAGCGTTTGTCCGTAGGCGCTGCATTCCCCACCAATGTAGAAGACATTCTCGATCTTGCTAACCAAGTGCATCTTGAGACAGGGCTTGCCGTCGATGATGCTGCTGTGCGCAGCGATATCGCGGATTGGTATGTGAAAGCATCCGGCTTGAAGTACGGTGGGTTTAGAACACTGTCTGCCTTATCCCGGGGACAGGCTCCTGGTCCCGAGGCATCCATCACGAAGTTGGTGTTGGGGACCGGCAGACAGGATTTAGCCAATTTTGCCATGGATCTCATGGATCAAGCAGGTATTGTAAGTGACGGGGATTTGGCGCCACTGGGTGGAGATTTTCAAAAGATCTTTATGCGGTCTATTGGCAATCGCCTAGAAGGTGGTACAGATGAGATCCTAAGAAACATTATCGCCGAACGAGTGCTTGGTTTGCCTCAAGACATTCGCGTCGACAAAGACGTCGCATTTTCGGAAATACCTACGGGCACGGCCTAAAGAGTGAGCTATGAATTTTGATCACACGGAAAAAGTACAAGACCTCATTGGGCAAATTAGAGATTTTATGGGAGCCCACATTTACCCCAACGAATCTGTGTATGTGGAGCAACTATCAGAGCCCGGTCGTCGTTGGCATACACCCACTATAGTGAACGAACTGAGAGACAAAGCGCGATCTCAAGGATTGTGGAATTTGTTTTTGCCCGATAGTGACTTCGGCGCGGGTTTGACGAATTTGGAGTACGCCCCCTTAGCTGAGGAAATGGGTCGTTCCGTGTTCTTTGCACCCCATGTCTTTAACTGCAATGCCCCCGACACGGGAAATATGGAAGTGCTGGCTAGATATGGAACTCATTATCAACAGGATCGTTGGTTAAAGCCGCTTCTTAACGCAGAGATTCGTTCTGCGTTTGCTATGACCGAACCCAAAGTGGCTTCCTCGGACGCTAGGAACATCGAATGCTCCATTAAGCCGGATGGTGATGAGTATGTGATCAACGGTCACAAATGGTGGATCTCAAACGCCATGAATGAGGACTGCAAGGTTTTCATTCTTATGGGCAAGACCGATCCGGACGCGGCAAGTTATCAGCAACAGTCTATGATCATTGTTGAGCGGGATACCCCAGGGGTTACTATAAA
>JBCCFQ010000379.1:0-4587 GCA_039029655.1 Pseudomonadota bacterium
GCAGCCAGTCTAGTGAGAGATCGGGCAATCTCCAAACATTGCCCCCCGCTGGAATTGTGATTTTTGAAGCAGGACAAAAAGACGGCCCGTTACTGGTCAGTTTTCCCCATGATGGGCACGAGATACCACAGGAATTGGTTTATCGCTTCACGGAAGCAGGGCAACAAAGCGTAGACACGGACTGGCATATCGCAAAACTGTATGAATTCATCAAAGACCAACCCTACTCTTATATAAAGGCCAACTATTCCCGTTACGTGGTGGACCTAAACCGACCGGCTGATGGGGCCGCGTTGTATCCAGGCAAAAGCGAAACCAGTCTTTGTCCAGTTGAGAGTTTTGATGGTCGCGTTTTATATGAGGGACCCCCACCCGACCAACGAGAAATACGATCCCGTGTGGAACACTATTGGGAACCCTACCATGACCATTTGCATCGAGAATTGCAAAGAATCACGAAAATTCATGGTTTTGCCTTGTTGTGGGACGCTCATTCTATTAGGGGAGAAGTTCCAAAGTTTTTCAGTGGTGTCTTGCCGCAACTTAACTTTGGCACCGCCGACGGGACATCCTGCATCGGTGCACTAGAAAAAGCATTGCTGTCCACCGTGGGTAGCAGTCCTTTTAGCTACGTGTTTAACGGACGATTTAAGGGTGGCTACATCACCCGCCGATACGGAGACCCCAGCAACAACATCCACGCGGTACAACTGGAAATCAATCAACAAACCTATCTCGAATCCGAGTGGCCTCCTAAACTGTCCTTATCAAAGGCGGTGCTCTTAAGAGAGACTTTGGTACAACTACTCGACACCTTGTGTATTGCTGGTCACCAGTCGATCGCTTAGCCTATACCAGTCGACCTTTCGAGTGATTATCATAACGGTGGACAAGACGATGAAGAGAAGCACGCTCCCCATCAACAGTGCAAAGTCTTCTGCTTGAAGGATTACATACAAGGTTAGGTACAAAAAGATCAGGCCCACGCTATATAAAACCGCATGAGCCCTACTCTGTAGTACACCGCGCATGTAAAAACTCAACAGCCCAACACAGGCGAGAGCTGAGATGCCATAGGCTAAACCAAAGCCTATGTGTTCGGACAACGACAATAACAGCAAAAAGAAGACGGTTAGTGCGAATCCCACCAAACCATAGTGAATTGGATGTAGCGGCGAGGCGACGAACACCTCCGTAAGAAAGAACACGACGAAGGTTAACAAGATAAAAAGCACACCATACTTGGTCGCCCTTGTTACTTGCTGATAAATATCCACCGTATCAATAAAACCGATACCAAACGCTGTATCGAGAAGAGACCGGCAACCGCTGTTCAAGCAAGTATCAACGGTTTGCTTTAGCGACGTACTGAATGACGAGACTTGCCATTCTGCAAAGAAACCATCGCTATCGATTTGGTGTTGGGTCGGTAAGAACTTCCCAGTGAAACTGGGGTGAGGCCAAGGTGATGACACGGTCACTCGGCTATTCTCACCGGTTGGCACCAGCATTAATTGACGACTGCCTCTAAGCTCCATAGAAATTTCGAATTTTATGGCCTGTCCTTGAGTAGATCCAAGTTCGGGTAACACCGCGTGAATACCACTGGGCAAATGGTTCAAAGTGGTGCCAGACTCGAACCCCAGAGTTTCTCCCTGCCAGATCAGCTTCGGGTTTAGCCCAATACCACGAACGTCTTGAACATGGATGGAGAGACTTGGAGTCCCCGAGGTCTTGAACCCCTCCACAGAAGAGGACACTTCCAAAAACGTGTTCGGGTCTATTTGTCCTATGAGTGAAAACTCCCCGGTGTATACAGGCACGCCATAAAGACCACGCCACCGTTTCTCGGTGGCCACACTGCTGTCGATGGTCAGCATCTCAGGCACGATGTAAGCCTCTTCCCACTGACTTTTCTTTTGCGTGACATATTCTTCTAGGTTCTTGTCCCAAAACTCCACGTCGTATTCGACTTCGTATGGTAAGACCAGAATCGGGCCGGACAAAATTTGAGTGCCAGTCCAAGATTGCGCTATTTCCCGTTCCACTTGCAGACGATAGCTACTTCTCTCGGAAACCACGCCAAAAATCATCTCCAGTGGAATCAAAAGAAGCAACCCAACCACCGCGAGTAGACCGATTTTTATTATGAGCGAATATTGCATTTTGTAACCCCTTGAAGGATTTCAAGCCTACTGCTCGAAAGTGGCAATTGTGGGGCGGAAAAATGGCGATTTGTGGCAACCAACAAATGATCGCCACTAGCAACAAAGCACGGTAACGATGATACTTGTGTCATGTTGAAGTGCTTAGCCGTACAAAACTACCGATCACTGTTGAACTTAACTGTTCCTTTGGGCGAGTTGAACGTGACAACTGGCCCCAACGGCTCGGGCAAATCAAATCTGTATCGCTCTTTGCAGTTGCTGGCACAAACCGCCAAAGGGGGTGTGGTCAACGCCCTGGCCCGGGAGGGCGGCCTAGACTCCGCTTTTTGGGCCGGCCCAGAAAAAATCACCAAGGGTATGCGCTCAGGCGAAACCGCAGTCCAGGGAGGACCGAAATCCAAAACTCCCAGAATACGCTTAGGCTTTGTTTCCGAGGAGTTTGGCTACGCCATAGCCATGGGTTTTCCCCCGAATCATGGTTTTGCATCTCACGGTGAACCCAGCAAGTTTCGTTTGGATCCGGAAATCAAGCATGAATCTATTTGGGCAGGCGACGTCTGCCGCCCCGCAAACAAGCTAGTGGAGCGTAGTGGGCCCGTGCTAAAAACCCGAGATCGTCGAAAATGGCATGTGCTCAACCAATACTTGGATACTTTTGAGAGCATGTTTTCGGACGTGAGACATGGTGAACTCGCGCCGGAGTTATTTCACATGCGACAACAGATTCTTGGATGGCGCTTTTACGATCAATTTCGCACAGACCAAGAGTCTCTCGCTCGCTTACCCCAAATCGGCACACGAACACCGGTGGTTAGCCAAGATGGTCGCGATTTAGCAGCGGCGCTTCAAACCATATTGGAGATTGGGGACCGTCCAACTTTAGAAGAGGCTATAGACAGTGCAGTCCCCGGGGCGACGTTGAACATTGATGTGGATAGCGGTGCACGATTTCATTTGTCACTCAACCAACCAGGTCTACTGCGACCACTTTCAGGTCTGGAGCTATCGGACGGCACGCTGCGTTTTCTTTTTTTGGTCGCAGCACTCTTAACACCCCGCCCACCAACCCTTATGGTCCTGAACGAACCGGAGACCAGCTTACATCCGGACCTATTGCCGGCCGTCGCCAAGCTTATTGTTTCGGCATCAAAGCAAACTCAAATTTGGGTGGTATCCCATGCTGCAAGATTGGTTAATGCATTGAAGGAACACCCGAGCTGCAATGCCTTGCCGTTGGAAAAAGACCTAGGCGAAACAGGCTTGTTAGATCAAGGCATGTTGGATGAACCTGCGTGGCGGTGGCCTGACAACAAGTAACTTACAGGCACCTTCTAGAAATTGTTCGAGAACCACCCGAGGCGATACCTAAGTATCGCCTCAGACGGATACTGCGACGCCCACTCCCTGGCAAAACTTCAGACCTCTTTTTAAGTGGAATAACTGTCCCTGTTAACAGGCGTTGGCGACCTGCCCAAAGAGGTTTTCGTCCCTTAGTGATGGTATCGGCGGATCGAAAAACAACTTTAGTGGTTTTTTTAACTACGAGCGTGGTTTATTTTTGGCCGCAAGCTTGATGTAAACCATTGTCTCTTGTCATCAACCAAAGGGACTACAGCGATCGGGCATATCCAGAGTCTTCGACACTCACTCCGGCTCGGCCGAGCCGTTAACAACTTTAGGTGTTGACCCACCAAAGATCTGTTTAGTTGCCGATACCCCGTTGGCACAGTTCACTGTATGAGCCTATCACGATAAAAATCAATGGCTTACGCTACCAGACGTGGATGGTCGGCACTCTCCTGACGCGAGTTTATCGTTAGCGTCTGGCCAAACTGATCAACTTCGTCCTAGGACACATTCACGTCAACAAATACTGATAGAATGGCTGGCCCCGTTTTTCCGACAACCATTCATGCAGATTCCCCGCGCAAAACCGTTATTCGACTACGAAAAATACTGGGCGTCCTGTTACGACCCAGCATCGTTTTTGCCTATGTCTCGCGAAGAAATGGATGAGCTAGGGTGGGATTCCTGTGACGTGATCATTGTCACCGGTGACGCCTACGTCGATCACCCTTCCTTTGGCATGGCCATTGTTGGGCGGTTGCTAGAGTCTCAAGGTTTTCGGGTTGGCATTATTTCTCAACCAAATTGGCGTTCAAAAGAGGATTTCCGGGCGTTGGGTGAACCCAATCTATTCTTCGGCGTAGCAGCCGGAAACATGGACTCCATGATCAACCGCTATACAGCTGAACGAAAACCTCGATCCGATGATGCTTACACCGCCGGCGGAAAGTCTGGTGCCCGACCCGACCGGTGCTCCTTAGTGTATAGCCAGCGCTGCAAAGAAGCCTATTCACACGTGCCAGTTATTTTGGGCGGTATCGAAGCGTCTCTGCGCAGAGTCGCCCATTACGAC
>JBCCFQ010000380.1:0-4584 GCA_039029655.1 Pseudomonadota bacterium
ATGTCTAATAATTAAGTAGACAAATAGTTGACATCGAAAAGTGGATTTTGTACTATGTGTGGCGGTTGCATTGTTCATATTTAATACGTCGCCCCCCCTGACGTTGTTATATCCCATCTCTTGAACGATGTAGCCGAGACTGTGCTTTTTTAGACAGTTGTTGGTACGGGGCCAAGATATTTTTGGCCCCTTTTTTTTTGCAGGCAGAGAATCATGAAACGAAGAACTTTTATTGTAGGAATGGCAGCGACAGTGGGTGGATCTGCACTTGCGCCGCTCAAGGCTAAAGAAGAGCTTCCCCGTCTATCGGAGTCCGATCCTTCGGCACAAGCTTTGAAGTATATTGAAGGTGCGTCTTCATCGGAATCTGTTCCTAAGAATCAATTTTGTTACAACTGCAAGCTATACGTTGGCGCCAAAGAGGACGAGTGGGCGGGCTGTCAAATTTTTCCCGGGAAGCAGGTTGCAGGTAAAGCTTGGTGTAGCGTTTGGCAGGCTAAAGTTTAGTTCGTCCTGGACTGGGGTACTTTAACCAAGTTACTCACTTCATAACCCACGTCATCAACTAAAGTCACAAGCAGGTCGTAAGTATCCGGGTTAATCTGGGGCGTACGCGCCATGATCCAAACGTAATCTCGCTTGTTGCGGCCTATAATCGTCGTGTCATAGTCGTCGTCTAAGTAAATAATTCGATAATCGGCCTTAATGGGCCACAAAAACTGCATACCCCATATTGCGTTATTTGCGCTTTCCACAAAGCCCATGGGTTCGAAGGTTTTTCGTTCGCCGTCAAAACTGTCTTTGTTAAAGCTGAATGTCGTGGCGACCTTGTTGCCATCTAAGAGTTCATAAGTTTCTGTCGCGTTGAAGATGTCCTTTTCTAGGAACGTTGGAATACTCGCAATAACATACCACTTACCCATGAAACGGGGCAGATCTACTTGCTCCACCGTGTCTAGAGGCGGGTTGCGGTTGAGTCCAAACAAAGAAAGCAAAAGTGTCACGACCAAAATACCTCCGATAATGAGAGCGCGCTTCATGCTAGCTGGTGCTGATACTGTCGCTCATAGCCATCGTAATGCCGGGCTAACAGTAGGAGAACCGGCATTAGCACGGACCATGCCACCGCCATTCCAACAACAGCCATTTGCTGATTTAAGAATGTCACAGCACCTAAATTTGCCCCTATCAGATAGGACGCTGGGCCTGAAATTGCGCCCAAAAGGGAAGCTAACACCGGACGATCTCGTAGCCACCGAAATGACAAGTTCAATGTCGTTGCGAAAGACATCCACATGGCGATGATCCAATAGGGCGCCAAACCCGGTGCAACAGCGCCTGACTCGTAGCTAAGCCAGCCGAGAGCAACCATAATACTGTCCCAGGTGAGACCAATAGCCCCAGTCATGACCACCAACATCAGCTCTCGTCGCGGTGAGGAAGACCGGTACAAATGCAGCGCTACGACAAACAAAACGACGATCGGTCCCAGCGCGGGGAATCCCTTGGCTGCACCCATAACGCTACTGAGCCAAGCCACTTTGAAGCCTAGAACATTAAATAAAAAACTCATTACCAAATACTCTCACTGCGTTTGGGACCAAAAAGCATGAGTGTTGCTCCTTCGTAGCAACAATAATCCCTCTAAACGGCGCAGAGATGGTTGCTGCGGCGTTTCAATTTGTAACGATTTGTAACACCGCCGTTACGGGCCTTGCATATGCAGAGAAAAATTTATAAACATATTCTTACAAGCCTGAAATATATTGCTAGATCCAGGGTGTTAGGGTGTAAGAGAAAATTGTTAACCGGAAATTTCGCCATGAAATATGTATTGATTGCGACGGTAGTACTCTCGATCCTTGCCTTCCGCGCGGTCGCCGCCTACGAGGAACCAGTATTTGCCGTTCTGTCTGAACACGACGGATACGAAATTCGACAGTATGAACCCTACCTAATCGCTGAGGTCGACGTGAGCGGAGACCTTAAACGAGCCGGAAACGACGCCTTCAAAATCCTGGCGGGTTACATATTTGGCGATAATGATCAATCTAAGAAAATGAACATGACGGCTCCTGTGACCTCTGTGGACACGCAGACTTCGGTAAAAATGAACATGACGGCCCCGGTCACCGCCACAGCCAATGGTGGCGAACGATTCATTTATGCGTTCGTCATGGAGAGAGCCTACACCCAAGATACTTTGCCCCAACCACGGGACTCTAGGATTAGGATTCGCCAGGTAGATGGAAAAACCATGGCGGTACGTCGCTACTCGGGATCCTGGTCAGAAGCTAAGTACAGAAAAAATGAACAGCGACTGCTTGAAGCGCTGAGCGCCGACGGCGTGACGATCATCGGAGAGCCAGTATTTGCACGATACAACGGGCCCTTTACACCGGGGTTTCTTCGTCGCAACGAGGTTCTGGTTGAGGTTCCTAGGACACAAACTGAAGTTGAAGCTTCGAACATGTGAAGCAAGTCAAAGAGCGGTTATTATGGATCTATGACCAGAGTACTTCTCATTGACGATGACGAGCGACATTCGGAGCTGCTGAAATCCTATTTGAAAAAGTTTGGTATCGAATTGGACTGGGCGCTCGAAGGGGAAACCGGATTGCGTTTGCTTGGTGAGCGAGAGCCCGATCTCCTGCTACTCGACGTCATGTTACCGGGGATGGATGGCTTTGAGATTTGTCGCGAGGTCAGAAAAACCAGCGAAATACCGATTATTATGCTCACCGCCAGAGGTGACGTTATCGATCGTGTGTCGGGTCTTGAACTCGGTGCAGACGACTATATCGGCAAACCTTTTGAGCCTAGGGAATTGGTGGCGCGTATTCAAACCATCTTACGACGTGTGGATGGGAGGTCCGATGGCGAAGACAAGCTACTGAGTTTCGAGCGGATGACCATAGACACCGAGGCACGCGTGGTCCACGTAGATTCGGCACTGGTGGAGCTTACATCGATGGAGTATGAGCTGTTGCTGTTCTTGGCAACTAACGCAGGCAAGAAGTTATCCCGGGACGAAATCCTGTCTCAGCTACGTGGTGTAGACGCAATGATTCTAACGCGATCCGTGGACATCATGGTCAGTCGCATTCGGCACAAAATTGGCGACACCACAAAGCCTCCGCAGTTTATCCAAACGGTGTGGGGACGCGGTTATGTGTTTGTGGGCCGCCCGGACACTTGATGATCCAAAATCTGACGCGCTCCCTCTCTTTCCGGTTGCTGGCCATCTTCTTGGCGATGGGTGCGCTGTTTGCCTACGGCGCCGTTTTGGGAATTCGTTGGGTATACCTAACCGATGATCTGAGGGACTTGGTGAGCGGTCATCTGGCGCTGCACGTGAATTACGTGAAAGACGACATCGGCAACCCGCCACGGATCGAAAATGCGCTGGCGATTTCCCAAAAGGTCCCCGTGGATATCCGCATCACGGGACCCAGCATGGACTGGGCATCTGACCCCAATTTCCCACCCATAGATGATCTATCTTTCGGTACAAGCGATGTATTCAGTGACGCGGCAGACGCCTGGTTGGGCAATTTAGAAGAGGTAGAATTCGCCCAGCACGATGCTCACGGCTTTTTGAAAATTCTGCAGGGTGATTACGCGGTTGTGGTCTCGACGCCAAAGATCGCCGACACGCCGACGGAGCGACAATTGACCCCAATTATCTTGGGCTTTGGATTGTTTTTGGTACTGCTGGCCTATCTGGCGGTACGCTGGCTGTTCAAACCGATTGGTGCGATTCGATGGGGTGCAGCACAAATAGGCCGCGGTAATTTTGAACATAGAATTGCAGACATTCGCAAAGACCAATTGGGGGATCTAGCCAATGACATCAACCTAATGGCGGGTGATGTCCAAAACATGCTTGACGCCAAACGCCAGCTGTTGCTTGGGATAAGTCACGAGTTGCGTTCGCCCCTATCTCGAATGAATCTCGGTTTGGAGTTGTTAGAAGAATCAGATGACGTCGCAGGCTTGCGGGGCGACGTGCAGGAAATGGAAAAAATCATTTCCACTTTGCTTGAGGCTGAGCGTTTACACGGTCGTCATGTTTCGCTGCAAATTGCACCGGTATCAATCAATATACTCATCGACAATCTGATCGAGAACTTTTTCTCCTCGTATCGCCATCAGATGCGGGTAAAGGCGCCCCCCGAGACTGTGCTAAACATTGACGAAGCCAGAGTCACGCTGATGCTTAAGAACCTGTTGAGCAATGCCTTACGCTATTCATCGGACTCGGCCGAGCCTATCAGTATTGAGGTCACCACAGACAAGCATAGCTGCAAGATTTCGGTAGCCGATCATGGACCAGGCATCGCGCCTGCTCAGGCGGCGTTTATTGGTGAACCCTTTCATCGCGCAGATCCCTCGCGCACCAGGGGTACTGGAGGCACCGGCCTTGGTTTGTATCTTGTAAAGACCATTGCTCAAGCTCACGGCGGCACCCTGGAGCTGGATCAGACGTACCTCGAAGGGGCCAGGTTCATCATCAGGCTACCCCTTGGCGCCCAGCCGCGTTAGGGATCGCTTGTTTGGGACTGTCTAACTAAAGAACTTGTG
>JBCCFQ010000381.1:0-4563 GCA_039029655.1 Pseudomonadota bacterium
CAAAATTCCCGCAAAACTAAACATACTCCAAAAAACCATCGGGCTCTCGACGATCATCTGCCGAAACACCACCGCCCAAGGATACATGAACACCACCTCCACATCGAAAATCACAAACAACCTCAACGAGCCACTATGGAATTTCTGTTGATCAACCATCCGCTGGATTGCCCTATTTGTGACCAAGGGGGTGAGTGCGAGCTGCAAGATTTGGCCATGGGGTTTGGTAAGGGCGTTTCTCGTTATACGGAACGTAAGCGCGTAGTAAAAGACAAAAACCTAGGGTCTTTGGTCTCCACGGACATGACTCGTTGCATCCACTGCACTCGTTGTGTGCGTTTTGGACAAGAAGTGGCGGGTCTTCAGGAACTGGGTACAACAGGTCGTGGCGAAAACACCCAAATTGGTACTTACATTGAACGCAGTGTGGATCACGAGCTATCCGGAAACATCATTGACTTGTGTCCTGTCGGTGCGCTGAATTCCAAACCCTTTAGATTCAAAGGCCGTGGTTGGGAAATGACCCAACACACCACGGTGTCTCCTCATGACAGTCTCGGTAGCAACCTATATGCCCACGTGCGGCGAGGTCAGTTGCTGAGAGTCGTACCGAAACCCAATGAGGATATTAACGAGACCTGGATCTCTGATCGAGACCGGTTTGGTTACACGGGTGTTTATGCTGACGATCGTCTGCAAGTTCCAATGGTCAAACGCGAAGGTGAGTGGGTTCAAGCCAGCTGGGAAACCGCCTTGACTCAAGTAGCGGATACCCTAAAAGACCTGAACTTTAAGTCGGATTTGGGCGTTTTGACTTCACCCAACGCAACGCTAGAAGAACTGTATTTGCTCAAACAGCTGACCGTTGGATTGGGTAGTGAGAATTTTGACCATCGTTTGCGTCAACCGGACTTAACAGATCAAGAGAATGATCCGGTTTTCCCTTGGTTGAGTGTCGACGTAGCAGAACTGGAACACCAAAACGCTATACTGAGCGTCGGCGCGCGCCTGAGAGCGGAGGTACCCATGTTGGCGCATCGTCTCAGAAAAGCCTCGTTGAATGGCTGCAAAGTGATGTTTGCTAACCCCGATCACTATGAGCACTTGTTCCCGGCATCCGGGTATGTCACTAGCGGCAGCGATTCTTTGGTGCATGTAGTTGGTGGATTAGTCAAAGCAGCCGCGAATGAGACTGGCAAACTCGTACCCGACCACGTGTCTGGTCAGTTGTCGGACGTCACAGTCACGGAAGAGCATCGATCTGTTGTCAAGCAACTTGCTCAAGGTGAGAAAGCGGTGGTACTTCTTGGGCACATCGCGCTACGTCACCCCGAGTACAGCGTACTGAGAGCGCTCACCGCCGTGTTGGCGGATTTGACCGGTAGTCGTTTGGGCTATGTACCCGAAGCAGCAAACAGTGCGGGTGCGTGGCTCGCGGGCGCAGTCCCCCATCGATCATTTGCTGGGCAACAGCAGGAAGCCGGTTTGAGTGCGCGAGACATGTTGTCTCGCTCATTAGACACCTATTTATTGTTTAACATTGAGCCCGAAGCAGACACATTAGAGGGTCAAGGGGCGTTGGAAGTTTTGCGTGACGCCCGACAAGTGGTGTGTCTAACAACGTACTTTACGGAAACTATGGCCAGCTATGCCAACGTGGTGTTGCCCATTGGTAGTTTCGCCGAGACATCGGGTACCTATGTCAATCTTGAGGGACGTTGGCAGAGCTTTGGTGGCGTTGCCCAACCGGTTGGAGAAGCTAGGCCCGGTTGGAAAGTGTTGCGTGTGTTGGGCAATTTGCTGCAATTGGACGGTTTTCAGTATGACAGCTCCGAGGAGGTCAGAGATGAACTCCATGGGCTGACTCAAAATGTGGCGCCCAGCAATGACTACAAAGGCAAACCGGAGATTCGCATTAACGGATCCGCCGATGACGGAGAAAGTATTGCCATGTATTCCGTCGACGGCATGGTTCGTCGTGCTAAGCCATTGCAACAAACGAAACAAGCTCAGGAGGTTTCGTGATCGAGGGCTTGGTGGGGAGTTTGCTTGGGTGGCTGCCAGAGGCCTTACAGACTCTAGTCACGATTCTCATCAAGATTGTCGTCATTTTGGTGCCGCTGATTTTGACGGTTGCCTATTTTACTTACGCTGAGCGCCGCGTCATTGGTTCCATGCAGGCACGCATCGGTCCTAACCGAGTTGGTTTTTGGGGTCTCCTGCAACCCTTTGCTGACGTCATAAAGCTATTGTTGAAAGAGGTGGTGGTACCCACCAATTCCAGTCGGTTTTTGTTTTTGTTGGCACCGGTTCTTTCGATCATGCCTGCATTAGCGGCGTGGGCGGTTGTCCCTATTAACGATGAGTTTGTGCTTGCCAATATTGATGCCGGCCTTTTGTATGTATTGGCCCTAACGTCTTTGGGTGTATACGGTGTTATTTTGGCTGGATGGGCCGCTAATTCTAAATACGCGTTTTTGGGTGCGATGCGTTCTGCGGCGCAAATCGTGGCCTACGAGATCGCCATGGGTTTCGCGCTAGTGGGCGTATTAATGGCCGGTGGCAGCTTGAATCTGGGCGAGATCATTTTGGCTCAGTCAGGTGGTGTCACGAGTTGGTTTTGGTTGCCGCTGTTTCCTCTGTTTGTTGTTTATTTCATTTCTGGGGTGGCGGAAACCAATCGCGCGCCATTCGATGTTGCAGAGGGCGAATCCGAAATCGTGGCGGGTTTCCACGTGGAATATTCTGGTACCACCTTTGCCGTGTTTTTCCTGGCGGAATACGCCAACATGATTTTGATCTCGGTGCTGACCGCTACTTTGTTTTTGGGTGGATGGCTGTCTCCATTTGAAGGTTTGTTGAGTGAGGACAACTTTCTCGCAGCCCCGAGTTTTTTCTGGTTAGCCAGTAAGACCGCCATCTTTATGTTTTGTTTTTTGTGGTTTAGGGCGACCTTTCCAAGGTATCGCTACGACCAAATCATGCGGTTGGGGTGGAAGATTTTTATCCCGGTCACCATTGTCTGGATCTTTGTGGAAGGCGTGATGGTGATTTACAAAGTGGGGCCGTGGGCCGTCTGATGGGCCTTTGGATGAAGAGATGATACGTAGCTATATAAAAACGTTTTTCCTGTGGGAGCTCTTGCAAGGGCTTCGAGTTACCATGCGCAATATGATTCGCAAGAGCGTGACCTTGCGCTATCCGGAAGAAAAAACTCCCCAGTCACCCAGATTCCGTGGGCTCCATGCCCTTCGTCGATACACCAACGGCGAGGAAAGATGTATTGCCTGTAAGCTTTGTGAGGCTGTTTGCCCGGCGCTGGCGATTACGATTGATTCAGATGTCAGCGATGATGGCATCCGACGAACGACTCGTTATGACATTGATCTTTTTAAATGCATTTACTGTGGCTTTTGTGAAGAAGCCTGTCCGGTAGATGCCATTGTCGAGACTCGAATTCACGAGTACCACATGGAGAATCGAGGCGAGAACATCATGTCTAAGGACAAACTGTTGGCAGTGGGTGAGAAATACGAAGCAATGATTGCCGCGGACAAAGCGGCTGACGCACCTTATCGGTAACCATTGAGCATGACACTAGAGCAATTCATATTTTATTTATTCGCCACTGTGTTGGTTGGGGCAGCGGTCGGCGTAATCACCTCCAAAAATCCGGTGCACGCGGTGTTGTATTTGGTGTTTGCCTTCTTCAATAGCGCCATTCTTTGGATGCTGCTTGAGGCCGAGTTCTTGGCGATTACTCTGGTTTTGGTGTACGTCGGCGCGGTCATGGTGTTGTTCTTATTTGTGGTCATGATGTTGGACATCAATGTCGCCAGGGTGAAGAAAGGCTTTACCCGCTACGCACCTTTAGGGGTCTTCGTGACTTTGTTGGTCGCGGCCGAGATTGCTTTTGTTGTGAAAGCGAAAAACTTAGGGTTGCAATTCTTAGAACCACCGACACCCCACCCAGTAGGTTACAGCAACACCGAGGAACTGGGTGCGGTTCTATACACAGAATACGTATATCCCTTTGAGATAGCGGCCATGATTTTGTTGGTGGCCATTGTTGCGGCCATTGTCTTGACCATGAGAAAGCGGCCAGGGCTTAAAGCTCAGAATATTGCTCGTCAAGTGGCGGTTCGCAAGGAAGACCGTATCAGAATCGTCAAAATGGACGCGGAGAAACGATCTTCATGATTTCTCTAAGTCACTATCTGTTTTTGGCCGGTATTCTTTTCAGTCTTGCTGTCGCCGGTATATTTATTAATCGCCGTAATGTGATTTTGCTGCTCATGTGTATTGAGTTGATGTTGTTGGCGGTGAACTTTAATTTTGTTGCCTTCTCTCGATACGTGGGCAACGTTGATGGCCAAGTATTTGTGTTCTTTATTCTGACGGTGGCGGCTGCTGAGGCCGCCATTGGTTTGGCGATTCTGGTGGTCTTGTTTAGAAACCGACGCAGCATCAATGTTGAAGACTTGGATCAGATGAAAGGTTGATCGAGGCCAAAAGCGGGGCTAACACAATTGTTAAGTAAATTCGCTCCATGGAATCGATCAA
>JBCCFQ010000382.1:0-4537 GCA_039029655.1 Pseudomonadota bacterium
GCTACGTTGAAAATGATGCGAAAAGCCTGGTCGAACGGAGCGGGATAGGGTGCAGCCGTGGAGAACCAACTGTTTTCCATTCGATACAAAACCCCATCGACATACCAACGCATTTCCGTTGGGTCCCACTCTAAAGCATAGGTGTGAAACTCATCCGTGGCACTTGTTGCCACGACTTGTGTTTGGCTCGTGAACTGGTTCTCTGGAAACTCGCCACCAAAATGAATTGTTCCAAAGACCTCGTTTAAACCACCGACACCGAGGTTAATGGCTTCCATTACATCGATTTCACCCACAGCCGCCCACGAGCCATAGGGACTGTTCTGAGACAACAACCAAAACGCGGGCCAAACACCCTGACCACCGGGTAGCCGCATCCGCGCTTCGATACGTCCGTAACGAAAGGCGACCCGGTCTGCGGTGGTGATGCGTGCCGATGTGTAATTCAGGCCACCAACCGATTCTTCCCTGGCGGTGATAACCAACAAGCCATTGGCTACCTCGACATTGTCTGGTTGGTAGTACTGGAGCTCGTTGTTGCCCCAACCTCCGGGAAGGCCGACTTCCGAGCCGTCACCATTTCTGGTTAGCCAAGTCGCTGGGTCTAATCCGGATCCGTCGAATTCGTCGCTCCACACCAATGTCATTTGCCCGCCGGGCGTTATTGCGGAATTATCAAATAGCAGGAGGTCAGTGCCGGTCTCGACCTGAGAAAGGACGTCAGATCGATCGCTCTCACATGCTGTAACAAGCAACAGGGCGGAGCATAAAAGTGCAAGCTGCTTGCACTTTTCGAGCTGTTTTCTCATGTTCGTAGTCCCCCCGAACGAAAAATCTGAATCTTGATGCACAGAATGACAGCGCTGTCATTCATGTACCTCTAAGTTAAGCAAGAAATGACAGCGTTGTCAATTATTTGTCATTTTATGCAAAATAAGGGGTGTTGGAACGCAGGGGTGGCTTGTTTCTGGTCGTGCTTTGCGAAGGGGGGGTAGGGAGGGACGCGGCTTCAGAGCACCGCGTCCCTAGGGGGTTCACTGGGGTCTATTATCACGCGGCACGCCGCATACGTCGAAAGGGCTTGCGCCAAAGGTTCAGTGAGACCGTGTTATGGGGATCGCTCCCGTTGCTCGCCTTGATCTGTTTCATGCGCTCATCGTAGCGCTTATTCAAAAGATCACCGGCAACGATGGGGGGCAGTGTAAACGCGCTCATGGTGGTCAAACCACGCAGGCTAAAGCTGAACGCGTCTTGTCGGGTATTAGCTCGGTTGCTCATATGCTGTCTCCTTGGGGGTTTAGTGAGTAGGTTTGGTTGTATCTGGACTTACCTGGCCTTAGGGCCGAAGAAAAAGTGCGGTTCTCTACAGGGAGAAAAGCAGCCCTGTTAACGCGCTTTCGACCTCGCGGGTCTGGTGTGTTGTTGAACACCAATGGGTCGGGTGTGTCTGTGGGGGCCTAACGAACACACAATGACCCATCACACCGATAGTCGGCGTCAACGCGTTTTGCGTTTGTTGGTCCTTGTTAAACATGTCGTCGTTCTCTCCACAGCGGGGTGAGGGTGTTGCCCGTTCGGGTCGTCAGGATGAAACTTTGGGGGTCACCGAAAACTTTCTCAAGCGAAAAAAAATGCATCCTGAGTGAGAAAAATTCATCCAGGGACTTTTCGGGGTGTTAAGCCATGACCTTGCTGGTTTTCCCGCGGCCGAGCATGGGGTATGATCCTTCGCCTGATTTGGGTGAGACGGCTGTTTCACTGTGAATCAGTCATCATGCCCCAGGTCTGGGGATAGCACGGTCGGGGCGTGGCGCAGCCTGGTAGCGCACTTGCATGGGGTGCAAGGGGTCGTAGGTTCAAATCCTATCGCCCCGACCATTTTTCCCGAGAACGCGAACAATGCTATTGGCTCACCCGTTGGCATGGGGGTCGAATCACAGCAAAACCCCAGTCTTGCTTCAGCACGGAAAAAACCGGAATCACATCGGACTCCTTCGGCTGGAATTGGATTTGCATCTCTAAGAAGTCCGATTGCCTGCCGGCAGTCATGACGCTCGTGAACTACACTGAAGTCATAATCAACAAGATCCGAGCCTCTGATTAAGTGGGACACGTCTATAACAAGAAAATCCACTTAAAAGAGCTATCGGGCGGCAGTTACATCATCAACTATCACCAAGAGGATTGGCTATGGATAATTTAGTTCGATTCACGAGTGTAACCGCGTTATTTTTTCTCCTCGCAACCGGGCTTGCTAGCACTGTCTATGCAGACGACGAGCTGATCGTGCGTCGCTATGACGTGTCGCAGGATGGTAATACCTTCAAGGTTATGGCCATGCAAAGTGACCCTGGACCCTTTGATACCATCACCGATGATGGTCATCCGGCACAGGGTGCCATGTTTAGTGTGCTGGGATACGTCTATCCTTTCGGTACGTTAAAGGGAGGCACCGTCAGTGGTACCAATGGGGACGGCAGTCCGGCATTTCCTGAACTCGTATTGGGAACATGGAGTTGTCGGGGATGGTTCATTTTGGACGGGGATCCCGGCGTTTCAGGTGAGCAGCTAATCGGTACTCAGACCTTTGTGTTTTTCACTAAAGGAGGGCGCCCGGGGCAACGGACCATTGTTAGCGAAGGGATAGATTTGTCTATTGAAGATGTTGATCTAAGCGTGCCGTTTGTTCGGCCGATCACGGGTGGCACGGGCACCTTTCTTGGGGCCAGGGGGCGTCACCGAATGACTAATTTTGGCTTTAATGAGAGCTTCGGATTTGATTCGACTCACCGACTGGTTTTTTCAGTCCTAGACATTGACTGAATTCGATTCGACACAAGCGGGGAAAAAATCCGCTACGACACGTAAAACCGTTTTTTGTCCGAAAAAGAAAGCCCCGCTTTTGGCGGGGCTTTCGCGTGCCTGTCGTGATGCCTTTAAAGTTGGGCTGCCGCTTGAGACAAATCCAGGTGGGGCACAATTCTTACATCAATCCGACGATTTTTCTTCCGTCCTTGTGGTGTTTCATTGTTAGCCACAGGCTTGGTTTCACCATACCCAACCGCTTTCATCATATCGCTGGTTAAGCTTGTGTTAGCTGACAAATAGTCACGGATAGAAAACGCGCGTTTCTCTGACAACACCAAGTTAGACTCGTCGCCACCGTAGGCATCGGTGTGTCCTTCAATGTAGATGTCACTACCTGGGAAGACAGTGATGGCTTCATGAACCTTCTTAAGCAGATTAAAGTGCTCGGCTTTTACCGAGGCGCTTCCGGAATCAAAGTTCAGACCCACCAATCGGATATACACTTGATCCGAGTCTCTAAATACATTGGCTTCGGTTCGAGTGAAGGTATCTTCAAGTTCTAACACCTTCTGACGGATATCTTCTTGGAATGCCAATCGACGTTGTAAGCGTTGTTGCTCTCTTGCCAGTTGCTCTTGCTCTAAGGCTTTGTCGCCTAGTCGGGCGTGGAGGTCAGAAATGTCGGCTTGCATTGCCATTAAGTTGTCTTCCATGGCAAGAATCTGTTGGTCACGATCCGATATCTCTTGCTCAAGTTTTTGCGCGCTGACGTTACGTTCCTCAATGTAATTCAAAACGTCATTGGTGGTTGTGGCATGACCCTGTTCAAAATGAGCCACCATGTCAGCGCTAGCTGCGATTTGTTGCAATGGTTCCTCCCACTCCAACACGATATCTTCTGTAGTCCTTTGCTTTTCGCGGGCTTCCTTGGCATAACGAGTTAAGTACAAAGCATGTTGCGCTTCGTATTGTGCTTGTCTTGCAAGACTTCGGGGTTTATCTGCGTCGTAACGGTTTTCGGTGAGCTCTCGCTCAGCCTCTGCCAATAACATCTGCGCTTTTTGCAATGTCTTAGGCGCGTAGCGTTTGCTGCGTTCTTTCTTAGCTTGCACCAACAAAAGACGCGTGTCCGTTAGAAACTGTGCCTTGATTGCCTCTAATTCCATTTCTCTATACAGAGGAGCCGCAATTTTTACCTTTTCGAAAGCAGCCCGTTGACGACCGTCTTCCATATAGGCGATGGCGTACTTATAGGCGGTCTCGGCTCTTGTCCAATCCCGTTTATTAAAGTCTTGGGCTGATACGGCTTTAGCGTCCATTCTGGCCTTTAGCAGCCCACCCAATTTCTCGGCGCTGATTTCAGCGATGAGTTTGGACTTCTCAAAAGTTTCCTCAGCCTGGAGTAACTTCTTCTGAATGGATTCTACGGACTTGCCGCTGCTGAAACGTTGCTCTGCCGATTTCAGAGCGGACGCCGCAGACTTATAGGTATCTGGGGCTAGGTGTTTGGCATTGGCACTGTCAGCGCTTTCCTGTGCCTTTAGGGCGTGCCCAAACATTCGGTCCTTCACGCTGTTTGCCAGGGCCAGCTGGCCGAAGCTCAGGCTTAAGATGGCTAACAGGTTAACAATCATTGCTTTACGCAGATTCATCTGGATCTCCCACACGCGGAATCAAGGGTTTGAAGTATAAATAGCGGTTTTACGTAATCCCCGGTACGCAGTTCACA
>JBCCFQ010000383.1:0-4536 GCA_039029655.1 Pseudomonadota bacterium
GCAATGTGTGTGCAGTCTCAGAAGCTGCTCAGATTATGCACTCTTAGCTAGAAGTACAGCGGCTGGGCAAAAATTCTCACTTGTACGGAAGACGGCATGGCATACCTAGTGAGTTCGGCGAGCAGTGAACGGCGTCCGACAATAACGCCAACCACTGCCGCGATCACACCGCAGATTGCATACCAGTCTGAATAGGCGGTTTGTTGCCATCCCAGTTCCTGAACGGTGATCACTGGGTTTATGGTGGTGACCAGCCCGGCGGTAATGCGACTCAATCCTTCTGCCATGACCAACAGGATACTCAAAGGCAAAAATAAAACTTTTAACAAGGAACCAACAATTTCTTTCCAACTCCGCCCAGAGCTTGCTGTCACCTCCGCCGCTGCCTCTCCGTCGGACCACGGTAATACACGTTCCCCCTCACGTTCGCGAAGGAACAGCGGTACCAACATCGTTAGGAAAACCAGGACAAGCATGATGATGGCCGCAACACTCAGACCGTAGCTTGCAAGCGCATGACCACCCAGGGATGTGGCAAGGCTGATCCCTGCGATCTGCCCGCCATACATATAAGCATTCGCCTGGGCGCGTTCGTCTTCCTCCAAGATATCGATCGCCATGCCGTCCACCGCAACATCTTGAAGGGCACCAAAGAAGTTACACATAAATCCTAGGGCAGCCAGGACCATAAAGCCTTCTTTCGGATCGGGGGATAGAACGCTGACCAGTAAAAAACTGATGATGATCCCGAGTTGGGCACCCAGAACCCATGGACGGCGTCGACCCATCGGTGCAAAGGTGAATTTGTCCATGATTGGACCCGCGATCAGTTTGAAACTCCAGGGCAAAAAGACAATCGCTATGAACTGACCGATTTCTGCAGCATCCAATCCTTGCGATGCAAACCATGCGGGTAATGCGACGATGAACAAGCCGAACGGCAATCCCTGCGAACTGTAAAGCACACACAAAGATCCAAAACGCAGCCATCGCGATTGCTGCAATACGGGCAAACTCGAACTCATCGCCATCGTTATATCACAAATGGTGTTATCAGACCGCCTGTGGCAACCTTGCGGGCTTCTATCGAAGCAGTTAAGGAAGCACTTTGCATATCATCTGTTTAACCGGTGGCCTCGCATCCGGAAAATCTACCGCGGTTCGATATCTCGCAGAGAAAGGCGCTGAGGTTATCGACGCAGACGTGTTAGGTCACAGGGCTTATGAACCCGGTACCGATGCCTTTAATGCCGTGGTGAAGACCTTCGGCGATGACGTGGTCGCTGAAGACGGACAGATCGATCGTAAGGCGCTTGGGAGTAAAGTGTTTGGCAAGCCGGAGGAACTCAAGAAACTGACAGACATTGTTTGGCCGGAGATTCGTCGCCTGGCTGAATTGCAGATTGCAGAAATAGAAGCCACGGCGCCAAACGCGATCATTGTTCTAGAAGCTGCTGTACTTTTTGAAGCAGGCTGGGATGATATCGGCGATGAAGTATGGGTCACCGTGGTTGATACCGAAACAGCGATCGAACGATCGATGGCGAGAGACAATGCACCAAGAGAGGCCGTCGAGAAACGCATTGCTTCACAGCTCAGCAACGATGAACGTACCGGCAAAGCTAACCTTGTGATCACCAATAATGGGGATGAGCAAACGCTGATTAGACAACTGGACGAAGCCTGGCAGGCGACGATTGCCAGTTAAGAACGCTTCGCCAAAAATTGCATCGCAATCGCGCCAACCACAAAGGTGCCACCGTAAACCAAACAGACCGTTAGCAGACCGAAGCTAGGCAAGAGTGGCGCCATGACCATCAGGATGTGCAGCGTCAAAAAAATAATCGCCACGTTAAAAAAGGCCAGCTCCCTTGGTACCGGTGTTGAGAGATCCGGGTCCAGTATCCTCAGCAGCAACAAACCACTGCCGGTAGAACCAGTACAACAACCAAATAGTGTGATCGCACGTTCCGCTGACAGGTGATTTAAGAACCTCCCAAATCCAAAGCAGAGTAATGCTGTGGTTAGTGCAGCAGCGAGGCAGACCGCTAGAATCGGCACGATGTACTCCGCCAATAGTGTGAACTGAATGCTCATAATCGTCGCCGCCATCATCAGATCCACCGACGAACCGGTAATTCGTTTCTGTGTTTCATTATCGATGACGTGACCGAAACCCAAACGATCCATCAGTTTCCTGATGATTAGACACACGATCAAACCGTGAATAAAGAATAGGTTGTGGGACGCCAGGATCTCTATCGGCAATCCGAATAACGTGACCCCTGCAACTGTTTGCTGCAAGAGCAACAGATATTGATGGGTGATGAAATAGGCCAAACCAAGGACACCGAGGTGTACCACCAAGGAGTCTACATTCGCACTATGGCTAACCTGATAGCCTGCGACAGGACGTTCGCCTTGCTCATGCCATCCCTTCAGAAACACTGCCGTCAGTTTCGATTCAGTATTCGCATTAAGTCCACGTTGGATCGCATACCGAGCCGCTGGCACACCGATCAAAAACGACAAGATAAATCCCATGGACGCATAAATAAGCCCGAAGTCGACAGCAAGATTGACTTCGAATTCGCTCTGCCAGATATTACCCATCGCAAGTGCCTGTCCCGGACCCTGGGTAAAACCATGGGTCACCAACATGCCAAGGTAGTTCGACAATGAACCCCCAGTGACCGCGTTGTACGTGACAATGACCGCCAACCCCACCAGCGCCTGCAACACCAAACTCATTGTCCAACCCACCGATAGCCACAGAGCGCCATTGCCTACCGATTGTGTGGGAGCGCCACTTTCCTTACCGGTCAAAACCAGCGACATAAAACTCAAAGTGAAGAAATGGAAAGCAAACGCAACGTAATCACTACTTTCAAAACCAAACGAAAGATCGAGACTGATGAGAACAAAGCCCAGCAATCCCCCGATCAGACTCGCCGGTAGTAAGCTGTTTTGCAGAATCCTGATTCGAGCGCGAAGTGCAACACCTATAAGGATTAGAGCTGCGAGAAAAGCGAATGCGATAACGCCGTGGAATGTGTCACCCATCGGTCAATTCTAGAGGAAAGTGCACTTAAGTAAACGAACTTGCGAGCCAGCTTCAAGGCCAGTAGTCTTGCGATTCAAACCTGAAACTGCCTGAGTGTATCTATGAGCTATTGTCTAGAAGTCGTGAGAACCAATCTCAATGAATCCCGAGTCCAAACCATCGCCGACCCGAGCGAAGTTGAGCTCAAGGCGGGCGAAGCGATCCTTGCAGTCAACCAGTTTGCCCTAACAGCCAACAATATAACCTATGGTGTCGCGGGCGACATGATCTGCTACTGGCAGTTCTTTCCTGCTGAAGGAGACTGGGGCCGCATTCCAGTGTGGGGCATTGGAAAGGTGATTAACCCGGGCGATACAGATTTGCAGGAAGGGACCGAGTACTACGGTTACTACCCAATGGCCTCTTACCTCGTGATCAAGCCTGAGAACGTCAGTGAGCGAGGCTTCGTTGATGGCGCCGAACATCGGGCCGCCCTTCCACCGACTTACAATCAGTATTCGCTGATGACGGAAGAAAACGGTTTTGATCGTGCCTACGATGCCCATCGCATGACCTACTTCCCGCTGTTCGCGACAGGATTTATCCTAGACGATTATCTGTTCGACAACGATTTTTTCGGCGCGGATCAAATCGTCTTGTCCAGTGCTTCGAGCAAAACGTCTTTCAGTCTTGCACAACTGCTTCATAAGCGAGGCGATAAGTCTGTCGTCGGATTAACCTCGCCGGGCAACGTTGAATTCGTTAAAGGTATGGGAATCTATGATGAGGTGGTCACTTACGATTCGGTCACTTCGATGGATAACGCGAAAAAAACCGCCTTTGTTGACATGGCCGGCAATCGTAAAGTGCTGGAAGCCCTTCATCACCACTTCACCGACAACATGGTCTGCAGTTGCGGTGTCGGCATCACGCACTGGGAATCACGAGACGGCCAACCACCGGCCGAACTTCCTGGAGCCAAGCCCGAAATGTTCTTTGCACCTTCACAGATGCAAAAACGCCACCAGGATTGGGGCCCAGAAAAGTATCAGCAGAACATGAACGATGCGTGGGTCGGATTTCTTGCAGACGTAGACAAATGGGTCACCATCAATCAGCGTGAAGGCAGCGAAGCCATCAAGGACACCTACCATGAGGTGTTGAACGGCGCAAAACCGGATCAGGCGTTTGTGTTGAACCTAGAGTGAGAATATCTCATCGAAATTGCACTATGTGTGTAATTTTTCCACCGAACATCATGATGCTCTCGCAATTCGGGTACCACGTATCATGTACCATTTGCCACATTTCCACGTACCCTGGATGATTACCAGACTCGTGCCAACCTTGGGCGCAGCTATTCGTATTGGCGGATTTCTGAGGTGACAAAAGATTGAAGTTTGGGGTAAACACGTTTTCATCAAAAGCGATTTGTCGCACCGGCATGGTTGCAGCGATGAAGGCGTTGTAAACGTGTTGGTACTCCCATGAAA
>JBCCFQ010000384.1:0-4535 GCA_039029655.1 Pseudomonadota bacterium
AGCAGTAATCCCAACACACCCATACCGATGTAGCTATAGATGTCGTCCCGAAGAATTGTGAGGGCGAGAAAGAACTGTAGCCCAAGGCCCCAGAAAATCGGTCGCAGTTTGACTTGAGTGCGGTGATAGGACATTGCCCATGCAATACCTAATAGGCCGATCAGTCCAAGTAGGCTAACAAAATTCATGGGCTCTTCCTGTTATTAATTTTCGCCACATCAGGTCTATTACTAGACTGGTTCACGAATTGTACCTAACATCGCCCGAAATTGAGAATTTGGGGCGGTTGCTGCTAGAATTTCTCGCCCCGAAAGGGTGGGTTGATGAGGTAAGACAGATTTGAATGAGATTGAGGAGCAAGGACCCTCTATAACACCGCAGACGCCGTCTGTTGAGAATGTGCTTGAGGGTGCCGTTGAATGGTTGGAAGAACATCAATCAGTCGACGGATTTTGGGTGGGTATGCTTGAGTCAAATGCTTGTATAGAAGCGGAATGGCTTTTGGCCATGCATTTTCTTGGACTCGACGACCACCCACTAAAACAAGGCATTGTTAAGGCCTTGCTGAAGCAACAAAGAGAAGATGGTTCTTGGGAGATTTATTTCGAGGCCCCCGTGGGAGACATCAACGCCACCGTCGAAAGCTATGCTGCCTTGCGCTCCGTTGGTATTCCACCCGATGATCCTGCGCTAACTAAGGCTAGGGAGTGGATATTAAGTCATGGTGGCTTCCGCCATATTCGTGTATTTACCCGCTATTGGTTAGCACTGATTGGTGAATGGCCTTGGGAGGAGACCCCCAATGTGCCACCAGAAGTGATCTTTTTTCCCAAGTGGTTTCCATTCAACATCTACAACTTTGCGTCATGGGCTAGGGCCACGCTGTTGCCTCTGACCGTTTTGTCTGCCAAGCGCGCAGCGAAACCCTTGCCCGCAGGCCGACGATTGGACGAACTCTTTCCTGATGGTCGTGATGCGATTAACTACTCATTGCCTAAAAAGAAAACGGGTCTGTCTTTGGAGAACATTTTCCGTATGGCAGACAAGTGGCTGCACATCTATCAAGGGCTGGGTTTTACGCCTGGTCGTCGCACCGCGGTCAAAGCAGTAAGCAACTGGATTGTTGCGCACCAAGACGACGATGGCGCTTGGGGTGGTATTCAGCCACCTTGGATTTACAGCATCATGGCTTTATATGCGCAAGGGCGGGACTTAACCGACCCTGTGATCAAAAAGGGTTTGGCGGCGTTGGAAGAACATTGGTCCTACGTCAAAGACGATGCGGTACACATCCAAGCCAGTGAGTCGCCAATCTGGGACACCTTGCTGGTGGTTTTGGCCATGTTGGACGCTGGCGTGAAGCACTCCGAGTCGGAGTCAATGCAGCGCGCTGTGGAGTGGATCCTACAGCAACAAATTACAGTACCCGGCGATTGGACGGTCAAGGTGAAGGCGCCTTGTGGTGGCTGGGCTTTTGAGCGAGCTAATGAGAAATACCCTGACATTGACGACACGTCGGTGGCATTAATGGTGTTGGCCAAAGTTCGATACGATTACCCAGACAAAGAGCGTTTAGAGTCAGCCATCCAACGGGCTGTGGAATGGACTTTGGCCATGCAATCCAGCAATGGCGGTTGGGCGGCGTTTGATAAAGACAACGATAAGGCGATACTGACTAAGATTCCGTTTTGTGACTTTGGTGAAGCGTTGGACCCCCCAAGCGTCGATGTAACCTGTCACGTGCTGGAAGCATTAGGTGAGTTGGGCTACACGACTGCGCATCCTTCCGTGGCAAAAGCGTTGCGGTACGTTTTGTCTGAACAAGAGACCGAAGGTAGCTGGTTTGGACGTTGGGGCGTCAATCACATTTATGGTACGGCGGCGGTGCTGCCCGCCTTAAAGGCTCTACACATTGACATGAGTCAAGACTATGTTCGGCGCGCTGTCGACTGGATCATAGATCATCAGAATGCCAATGGTGGTTGGGGCGAAACGCCAGCCTCGTATATGGATGATTCTTTGCGCGGGGTTGGACCCAGCACACCGTCACAGACCGCGTGGGCTCTTATGTGTTTGGCGGCTGCGGAAAACTCCGAGGCAGTGGACGACGCCATCCGCGGAGGTGTGGACTACCTTTGCACCCGACAAATGGATGGCACATGGGAAGAACGGCATTACACCGGCACTGGATTTCCTGGATATGGAATCGGTACCCGCAAGGACCTCAAAAAAGACGGTCTAGAGCAGGAACTGCAACAGGGTAAGGAGTTATCCCGCGGTTTCATGATCAACTACAACATGTACCGCCATTACTTCCCGTTAATGGCGTTGGGACGCTTGCGGGCACGTTTTTCCTAAAGACTAAATTTAACCGTCTAGATTGGTCTGCCGGGTCAGGTTGATTGGACCCTGATCGCTAATCCAGACGTTGTCTTCTATTCGAATGCCACCAAATTTTTTGAGGTGTTCAACCCGTGCCCAATTGACAGAGCGTCTTAAGGATGACGCCTCGAGTTCTTCCAAGAGCATGTCGATAAAGTATAAGCCGGGTTCTATGGTCAAGACGTTCCCCACCTCGACTTTGCGCAAATTTCGAAGAAACGGGTGTTGTTCCGGTTGTTCCAAAGTATTCCCTTTGCGGTCAGCCAGCATTCCGCCCAAGTCGTGTACACATAGTCCCAAGTGGTGGCCAAGACCGTGAGGAAAAAAGGTGCTGGTGACATTGTTAGCGATCATTGCTTCTTCTGAAAGATCAACTATGTCGAAATCATTCAGCAGTTTCGCAATTCGTCTATGCATCTCGATATGTAGATCGAGATAGCTCTGTCCGATGCTGATATTGTGAATCAAGTCTTGCTGTTGTTCGTCCATGGCTTGAATCAAATCCTCAAAACCCACGTCCTCGAAAGAGTAGGTTCGGGTAATGTCGGCGGCATAACCATGGTGTTGCGCCCCGGCGTCTATGAGGAAAGAGTGGTGCTGCGCCGGCGTGTTCTCATCGGTTACATCGTAGTGCAGAATTGCGCCATGCTCATTGAGTGCAACGATATTGCCGTAAGGTAGCTGGTGTTCTTTGCTACGAGTGGCCGTTAGATAGGCACTATTGATATCAAACTCACTGCGCCCGTCAAAAAAAGCGTTCTTTGCTGCCACGTGGCCCAGGGCCGCAACCTCGTTGGCTTTTGAGATGCACGCGACTTCATAATCCGTCTTGTACGCTCGTTCATAGTGCAAAGCGGATAACGCGGACTTGGAGTTCACGGCTTTTGGTGCCAAGTTGCCTGAATCTTGTTCGGGCCCAATCCAAAGTGCGTTGTACTTTGGTAACAATTCCCACGCTTGCTCCGGTTTTTCAATAGTCTCGATGTCAAACCGGTCAGTCCAAAACCCTTGAGGAGCTGTGGGGGTGGTGTGCCAGTAGTCTTTGGGTTGGTAATAAATCAGTTTGGGTTTGCCAAGCCTTTCGTAAACCACAAAGCACTCTGGGTGGTTTGTGAGTGGTACCCATTCCTTGAAGTGGTGGTTGGGAATAAATGGGTAGCGAAGATCGTCCTGATAAGCGATTTTGAGGCCTCCTGAATACACAATCGCAGCGTCACAATTGCTGGCCTGTAATGCTTGGTCGAACCTGCGTTTTACTTGATCTAAGTGTGCTGGATAGTGTTGTTCGATACTCATGGTTCAATAGTGTATACGAATCGAAAACTTAGCGTCGCCACATTTCGCCATAATTCAACGTTAGTTTGTCATTACCTGGGCACAGCCTCGCCCCAATTCGTCTCTAGAGTACATAGCCACTGAATACACATTTGGAGACACAGTAATGAAAAAATCGATTTTGGTAGCAGCGTGGATTAGTGCTTGTATGGTGACGACGGGTGTTCAAGCCGAGGAGCGAGGGTCCAATGCAGAAGGCGCCGGCTTGGGTATTGGTGGCGCCATCGGCGGCGTACTAGGGGGGCCTGTGGGATTCATCGCTGGGGCCGCAATTGGGGCTGCTTTTGGTGACAAATATCATCAGGCTAAAGAAGGCGAGACGGCGAAGGTTGAGTTGCTGGAAACTAAGCAGGAACTTAGCAACGCCAATGAAGCGCTGACCCGAAGTCTGCATGACATGGAATCGCTGCAAGCAGAAAATCGCGACTTGCAGGACAAACAAGAGCTAATCACGCAGCTTCGCATGGAGATTCTATTTCACACCGGAGACTCAAACATTGATGAGACCGCCAACGACCGTCTACAAAAGTTGGCAGCACTGATCAACACAACACCTGGTGTAGAGATTCGCTTAGACGGCTATGCAGATCCCCGAGGAGATGAGGAATTTAACCTAAAGTTGTCTGGTGATCGGGCCGATACGGTTAAGCAAGTCTTGGTGGATGCTGGAGTTGACGAGGATAGAATCCGCGTATTTTCCCATGGTGAAGACACCCGCATTGCCGACGAAAAGGATTTGGATGCTTTGGCATTAACGCGCCGAGTGACCGTGAAACTTCACGGACCCTCAACCTCCAGCGTAGCTCAAAGCTTCTAAG
>JBCCFQ010000385.1:0-4535 GCA_039029655.1 Pseudomonadota bacterium
GCCTTTTTCGTCCTGGTCCTGTTCTGACTGACGTGTCTTTTCCTCAGCCTGCTTGGCAATGCTGTCAGCTTTCTCCACCTGCCAGAGTTGTTCTTTGTACCCATCATCCGCGTCTAAGCTGGCTTGGGTTTTTGCTTGCTGTGCGTCTAAAGCCTCGGCCGCATTGGCCAATTGCTTTGCCAACTCGTTCCTGCCATCTTCGAGGGTTAGCTGCTGCTGCTCGCTGTCCTCAAGTTTCAGCTTTAGGTCGTGGACGGCGGTTTCCCTGGAATTCAGCAAATCCTTCACATGGCGTTCGGCCTTATCCAGAATCGATACAACTTGTTCTTTGGCAATCGCCTGCACCCTTATTTCCGCGAGCTCTTTATAGGCATCCCCTTCACCACGTTTAATGGCCATGAGTTTTACTCGTGCACGATCAATTTCGCTACTGCGGCGCTGTAACCTGGATCGAACCTTCGCAAGATTCTTCTCCAAGTCTCGCAATGCTTTGCGACCGCTCAACATGCTACCACCTCGTAATACTCCCACCCGTGGTAGGGATCTCGTAGTCCGGCGTCAAATAACCCAAACGCTTCTCACCAAAACGACTCTCTTGAATGATCCCGTCGTCTTGCTTATCCCTGGCCACGCGGCGAAAGACTTGTTCACTCACTCGCATACCAAAAATATTGGCGTTGACCGTTTGTCCAAGCTCCTCATCGGCCACCGAAACAGCAACCGGTCGACCTTGGCGATCCACAGCTTCAACAATAAGGTAATAGTTTTGAGCAGAAGAATTGTTGGGCGGAATGCGGAATACACCGCTTTGTTGACCTTCTCGATTTAAAATTCTGAGTTCGTATCTGAGGTTGAGCTGCCGCAGAAGTGCATCCAGCTCCTGAGCTGCACCCATCGCACCCTCAACATCACCCGACAACAAAGCGCCACGGCCGGCCTCCAAAATCGCATTGGCGCGCGCATCTGCACGCGGATCTTTGGAGATCTTTAGTACGGCCCGTTGTTTGCTCGGCAACTCCTGATCCAGTCGTGCCAAGGATCGCACCATGGACAATTGAGATTCAACAGAACCCAATGCAGCCTCAATGGAGGCGAGAGCCGCATCAGTTTGTTGGATAGCGTCGTCTAAGACTGGGTCGTACTGCCGCGGTCTCTCGGGCACACTGACACCAGCCAGGTCTGCTTCCACTAGGGACAGTTCTCGTGTTGCACGGTCAACCAGACCGACAGCAGTGTCCTTAAGCTCTGATGGCACATCGTTTTCAATGGCAGCTGTCTGGGTCGACAAAGCACCGTGGCGTCGACGCAACTCATCTAACTTCATCTTTGCAGACTGAAGACTTTGCACTTGAGCCGTGGCGGCCTGTTCCGTACGCCGCGCTTCTGGCCAGGTAACAAACGCCAAATAGCCTACATAAACAACCGCGGTCAGGGCGGCTAACGAGCCGGTTAGTTTCCCCCAATAACCTCGGTTCACATAAAAGTTCGCGAGGGTACGTCCAAAACTTGGAGGCGACGGCTTATAGGTGAAACGATCCTCTTTTAGAGCAGCAACGCCTTCGGCCAAAACCTCATCAGGGACATCGATTCCTTGACCGGCATAGATATCCCGGAGCCTAACGATAAGCGCCTGCTCGCGTTCCTCTTCATTGAGTTCTCGTTGGACAATAGTTTGCTGATGACGCAGCGTATCCACTACGTCCATGGCAAGCATGACGTCATTCAGCGGTGCATCGGCACCGCTTTGCGTATTAGACATCAGTCAGTGAGTATGCCCGTCGAGTTAGGTCCGCGATTTTTTGTTTCCCAGCCTCAACACTTGCTCGAATTTCCTGGGCATTTTGAGTGCTCAGCTGACGCATTTCAGTGATGATTTCTCTAGACCGTTCCTGATACGCCACCACAGAATCAACCAGTTTTTGCACAGATTCAGCACGAATGGTTGGTCCGTATCCCGCCTTCAACGCTTCTTCCTGAACTTTGCCGCCGACTTCCGCTAGTGTCTCAAGACTTTTGCTAACGCCCTCTTTCATAGCATTCAGTGCCTGAGTGCTTTCATGCAATCCTGTCAGACCAGAAAAAGTGGCGTTCAGCGCAGTCAAGACCGTTTCGTTGGTTCCAAAAAAACTAATCGCTTGGGAGTAAACCCTTTCTTTTGCATTGGTTGACTGCATCAACCGCGCCATCACGACTTCGGTCGTGTTGTAGCTAACGGTGAGATTGTCAGATAAATCCTTAGCGATCTGATATCGTTTCTCTTCGTCTTGCAATTCACGCAAGCGCTGATCACGAGTCAACTCCAGTGCAGCCAGCACCTCTCGCTCGGCACCCTGGGCAGCCTCTACTTCTTTACTGGCATCAGCCAACACGTTTTTGGCTTCGTCAAGTTTGGCCTCAGCAGTTTTCAACACTTCCAAGGAAAGTACTTCTGATTGCTTCAGCGCACCGCGAAAGTCCTGGTAGGCGGACAAAATCAGTTGCTCACGCTGGATTTGATCTTTGGAATCGTTGGCAACTTCAAGGTAGATGTCTTTGATCTTTGCAAAACGACTTGGGATGTCCCCACGGGTTATCTTCATCCAAATGTTCGACACGCGTTCCAAGGTATCCACCTTACCGTCCTCTACCTGTGTAACCATAGAACGGGCATCTTCTCGAATGCTGTCAAAGGCGTTTGTGATTTCTTCATAACGATCCCCCATACGCATCCCGCTGATTTGTTCACGAACGACTTCGTTGAACAAAGACGCCTGGTTTAAGGTGCGGGCGATTGCCACAATCTTGTCTTCATCAAATTCGCTGATTTTTTCGAGCAACGCGACAATGGGCGCAACATCGGTTTTTTCCGGAACCAATCCCAAATCCCGTAGGGCATTTAGGGCTTTATCCAGGTATTGCATGGGCGCATTCATATTTTGATCCTTGTTCTTTGGGCCTTCTGCTTTCTATTTTAGGGGAAAAACAAGTCCGGCTCATTAAATCCGAAACCCCACCACAATCATTCACCTTTCGCGAGTCGGGATACAACCTTGGCGAGAACACGGCCCCAGGCCTGGTAAGCCAAAGGACCGGGATGAAAACCGTCTTTTGCTACAAGCTCTGATACCACGCCATCGAAATCCATAGGCACAATTGACACAGTGTCTCGGCCCTTGGCCCAGGATGTACGTGCTTGATCAAAGGTTTGGGCGCGTTTCCCTAGGTAATTTCTCAAACGTTTGGGTAGCGCCGGAAATTCACCCATGGGCGGCAGATCCGAAATGACCACGTGACCAAATCCGGCGTCCTCCAGTGTTTTCAACAACGTATCATGCTGACTCAGCCAATCATGCAGAGCGATACCACCGGTCACGTCATTTACCCCGATGGCCAAAACGACAAAGTCCGCCGGATCAATGGCCTCAGTGGCAAGAGCCCTGACCAAATCTTGGGTTTTCGCACCAGTCCAAGCAAACAGACGCCACTTCACGCGAAAATCATGGGCCAGCTGACCCACCAAGTTGCCACTCAAAGCTTGGCTCTGGAAATCCGCACCTACGCCAGCAGCGGATGAATCACCCAAAATCAGCAATGAAAGCTCGGCACCTTCACCCTCGGAACCGGAGCGTAGACCTTGGGGCTCGGGGAGTTTCGGAGTCGCGATTCTGGTATAAATGCCCTGTACCAAGAGCAAGGGTGTTAAGAAACCCAATCGAGAAGCTGCCCTACTCAATTTTTATTTCCATGATAAAAAGCCTGTGAGGATGGTGTTCATGAGTGACACAATTTTTACCAAAATAATAAATAGAGATATTCCAGCTGACATTGTATTCGAGGATGAGTACTCCTTGGGATTCAGGGACATCAATCCCCAGGCCCCCATGCACATTCTGCTGATACCGAAAAAACCCATCGATCGGTTGAGTAATGCAGATAATGAAGACCAAACCTTACTGGGGCATCTTATGCTCAAAGCGGCACAGATCGCCAAGGAGCAGGGGTACGGAGACGCCTTTCGGGTTGCCATCAACAACGGCGCGGATGCAGGTCAAACAGTATTCCACATGCATATACACATTCTCGGCGGTAGAGACTTCAATTGGCCGCCGGGCTAGCATACGAACTACTGATTCTTATTCGGAGAGAGAATGAACCAGTTCACGGGATTCAAGCCCAACCTAGTTAGGTTTTTGAAACAGCTGGAAAAAAATAACGATCGAGCATGGTTTCAGGAAAACAAGCATCGCTACGAGAGTGATGTGCTTGCGCCCGCCCTGGAGTTCATAGACGCCATGGCAACACCTCTGCACAAGATCTCACCTCACTTCAATGCTATCCCCAAAAGAATGGGTGGCTCTTTGATGCGGGTGTATCGAGATACTCGGTTTTCCAAGGACAAAACACCTTATAAGACCAATGTTGGAATACAGTTTCGACATCAACTGGGCAAAGATGTCCATGCACCAGGCTACTATTTTCACATCGATCCAAAAAGCGTTTTTATCGGAGTTGGCATTTGGCATCCGGAAAACAAAACCCTGGCAAAGATTCGCGAC
>JBCCFQ010000386.1:0-4526 GCA_039029655.1 Pseudomonadota bacterium
CCTGTCGACCCTGCTCACCAGCTCGGTGGGCATTTTGGTCTGTGTCACCGTCATTCTGGTGCTGTTCTTCTCCGCACTGGTCGACGCAAGGCTGCCCCGAAACCCGGTGCGGTTTTGGCGGGAGGCATTTTGGGCGCCATCGCTGGCCGCCAGTTTGGCTCGGGTAATGGTCGAGAGGCGGCTACTGTGGCGGGAGCCTTAATTGGTTCTGCGGTGGCAAGCGAAAAAAGCAGCCGAAGACACGGTTATGAGTCCAACGGTCGGCCCATTAAGCAGTGTGATATCACCTATGAGACCCATCAAGAAGAACGCATTGACGGCTATTGGGTCACCTATGAATATCAAGGCCAACGCTATCGAACGCGAATGAGCGATCATCCGGGTGAGAGCATTGAAGTGTCAGTCACGGTCAGGCCAACACGATAGTGACCGCCAAGCATGAGACGGCTGTCACAAGGTAACCGTCTCGGGCTTTGACAGGCTGGTTGTTTGAACTAATATCGACAGGAGGAGTGGGAGAGACTCATGGGAATAAAGACGACAATACTCGGTATATCAATGGCAGTGGCCATGTCTGTACCCGTCGCTAACGCTTATGAGCCCCAGTTGCCAAATCAGTTAGTGGATCCTTCTGTTGAGCAAGAACCCTTCGAGGTGGCGCAAGATCGGGGCATGTCTTTGGATGAAGCCGTGAATCTTGTGCGAAGTCGAGTGGGCGGAAAGGTCATTCGCTCCGAAACGGTAAGCCGGAATGGTAAGCGTACTCACAAAGTGCGTGTGTTAACCAAAGACGGCCGCATGAAAACTTACCATGTGGACGCCAGTACCGGTCGGATGCGGTGAAGCGAAATAGTAGGAGATCACTGTGCGATTATTAGTTGTTGAAGATGAAGCCCCATTGCGGGAAGGTTTGGCCAAGCACTTTGCTTCCCAGGGCTTCGTGGTGGATAGCGCTGCTGATGGTACCGAAGGGCTTTACTTCGGTAAGGAGTACCCGGCGGATCTGGCCATCGTTGATTTAGGCTTGCCCGGTATGAGTGGGATGGATCTTATCCGCACGCTGCGTGAATCGGGTAAAGAATTCCCAATTTTGATTCTGACCGCCCGAGACCGTTGGCAAGATAAAGTAGAGGGTCTCCAGGCCGGCGCCGACGACTATGTTGTAAAGCCGTTTCACATGGAAGAGGTGGCGGCTCGGGTCAACGCGTTGCTGCGACGAACCACCGGATGGTCGCAACCGGTACTTCAATGTGGTCCCATTTCTTTGGATACGCGTCGTCAGGAAGTTTGTGTTCATGATGCGCCCATCGAGCTCACGTCATACGAGTACCGCGTATTAGAACACCTGATGTTGCATGCGGGCGAAGTGGTATCAAAAACTGAACTCACTGAGAGCCTTTACGAACAAGACTACGATCGCGACAGCAATGTGATTGAGGTCTTCGTGGGGCGCTTGCGCAAGAAGCTGGATCCCGACGGGAGTCTTAAACCCATCGAGACTCTGCGTGGCCGTGGTTATCGAATGGTCTTGGAGCGTTATTCCGCCTGATGTCATCGCTTAGTGGACGGCTACTCCTTGCACTAAGCATCTTATTGCTGCTGTTTTTCAGTATAACTATTGCCGTATTAGACTCCGCATTTCGTTCCGCTTCAGAGAAAGCCGTGGCAGACCGGTTAGAAATTCAACTAACTGGACTGTTGTCTGCCGTGGAAATCGATGACTACGGTGGTGTTTCTTTTCCCGACGAACTTCCCGAGGCCAGGTTTAATAATCCTGGGTCGGGTTTGTTCGGTGAAGTGGCGGATGAAAACGGTGAACGTATTTGGCGTTCGGGTTCGCTAGTGGGGCTCGGTATCACAGATAGTCATGGGTCCTTAAGCGCCGGTGAGACACATTTTGAACAACTCACTCTATCCGATGACTCCGGTGTGTTTGCTTTGAGTCTCGGTGTCATGTGGGAACTAAGCGAGGTGGAAAGCACCCGCTTAACGTTTAGAGTCGCGGAGAGACTGGAGCCCTATTACGCTCAAATAAACCGTTTTAGAACCCAGCTATTGGGTTGGTTCGCTAGCGTCATGTTGCTCATGATAGCCGCCCAAGCTTTGTTTCTGCGTTGGGCCCTGAGTCCGCTTAGGCGCATCGAGAGTGAAGTACGAGAAATTGAAGATGGGGAACGGGCGGAGCTTGGGAGTGGGTATCCTCGTGAACTCAAAGGTGCAACTCAAAACATAAATACCCTGATCGGAAGCGAGCGAGAGCGCTTGACGAGATACCGAAACACCTTGGGCAATCTAGCTCACAGTCTCAAAACACCATTGGCTGTTTTGCGCAATGGTTTGTCTACCCCGGATATGAGTCCAGAGTCCGCCGGTGAATTACAAAAACAAATTGATCGAATGGATGACATTGTCGGCTACCAACTTCAGAGGGCGGCGGCCTCAGGTTCCATGACCCTGGGGCACGTTGCCGTGGACGTGGTGACGGAGATTAGGGCGGTACGAGAGACGCTGGACAAGGTTTATGCCGATAAGCGGCCCCAATGCACCTTGGATATAGATGATTCGGAATCCGTCCAATTTTTTGGAGATAAAGGCGACCTTCTGGAAGTTCTGGGAAATCTCTTGGACAACGCTTACAAGTGGTGCAAAGGGGCTATCCAGGTCAGCCTGAAGTCTGTTCAGAAGCCAGACGCGCGACGTCCTGGTCTTAGTCTGGTTGTGGAGGATGACGGTCCCGGTATGAACGTAGAAGATACCCGGCTATTATTGGAGCGGGGTGCTCGGGCTGATGAGACGGTAGATGGTCAGGGTATTGGTCTCGCAGTGGTAAAAGAGATCGTCAATCTGCAGGGTGGCACTTTGCAACTGTTGCGCTCTTCCTTGGGCGGCGCGAAAATAGCCATCCATATTCCACCTAAATAGCAGGGTTCTTTGTGTCAGCAGTCACCGACGGCATAGTGCGGTCCATAGACCAATGCATGTTGATTGATCGGCACAAGTTTAAAAGTCGTCTCAAGCGATCCAAGTCTTCCCAAGCGCTAGACCAATTGAAAAGCCTGATTGAGCAGTCCAAATCCCTGGCGTTATCACGACAGCAGGAAGTCAGCGTGGAGTACCCCGATAGTTTGCCCATCACCCAACGGGTCGAAGACATCAAGGGCTGTGTTCGAGATCATCCTGTGGTGATCGTGGCGGGTGAGACGGGTTCGGGTAAGACCACCCAATTACCCAAGTTGTTATTGGACATGGGGTTTGGTGTTTACGGCGCCATTGGACACACCCAACCGAGGAGAATTGCTGCTCGTTCGGTGGCGAATCGAATCAGCGAAGAGTTAGGAAGCACGCTGGGCAACCTCGTGGGCTTCAAAGTTCGGTTTGATGATGTCACCAGTCCAGCATCTCGTATTAAGCTGATGACCGACGGGATATTGTTGGCGGAATTAGCCAATGATCCTTATCTCAATCAATATGACTGCCTCGTCATTGACGAAGCCCACGAGCGCAGCCTCAATATCGATTTTCTGTTGGGGTATCTCAAACGCTTAATCAGCAAACGAAGAGATCTAAAGGTAATCATCACTTCGGCAACTCTGAACACAGAGCGTTTTTCTAAGCACTTCGATAACGCGCCGATCATCGAAGTGTCCGGACGGACTTACCCTGTGGAGATACGGTATCGCAGTGCGGACGCGTTACAGGGTGATACAGCTTTGGATATTGAAGGGGCGATCAAAGAGTTGATGTCGGAAGGTCGCGGGGACATTTTGGTTTTTCTACCTGGCGAACGGGATATTAAGGAGGTCCAAAAACACCTACAACAACGAAAGGTTGATGCCGATTTGTTGCCGTTGTTTGGCCGCCTTTCCGCTAGCGAACAAAATCGTATTTTCACAAATGGTGGTCGTCGGCGAGTAGTTCTCGCCACCAATATTGCAGAGACGTCGCTCACGGTTCCCGGGATTCGCTATGTGGTGGATCCAGGCGTTGCTCGTATCAGTCGATACAGTTATCGAACCAAGGTGCAACGTTTGCCCGTGGAAAAAATTTCTCAAGCCAGTGCGAATCAGCGTGCCGGTCGTTGCGGTCGTGTGGCGGACGGCATTTGTATTCGATTGTTCGATCTTGAGGACTACGAGGCACGACCGGAGTACACCGATCCCGAGTTACTGCGAACCAACCTGGGTAGCGTGATTTTGCAGATGGCGTTGCTGCGTCTGGGAGATGTTGAGTCTTTCCCGTTTGTAGACCCACCAGATGTTAAGTTTGTGCGGGACGGATACAGGCTCTTGCAGGAGCTCAAGGCTTTGGGTAAGAACAACCGAATTACCACCCTAGGAAAAAAGATTGCCCGGCTGCCGGTGGATCCGCGATTTGGTCGAATGTTGATTGAAGCACAGACCCTCGGTGTGCTGCCCAGTGTGCGTATTATTGTGGCCGGATTGTCGGTGCAAGACCCGCGGGAGCGTCCCTTGGAGCATGCTGAGCAAGCCGACCAATGTCACAAAGTGTTTCAAGACGAGCAATCG
>JBCCFQ010000387.1:0-4516 GCA_039029655.1 Pseudomonadota bacterium
CGTCAGGCTGTTGCAACTTCTGATCAGTACAAAATCATCATTACTCATGGTACTGACACCATGGTGCAAACGGGCCAAGTGCTGAATGACATTAGTGGCAAAACAATCGTTTTGGTGGGTTCCTTACAGCCGGCGCGGTTTCGCTCAACGGATGCTTTGTTTAACATCGGGATGGCGGTAGCGGCGGTGCAAAGTAAGCCCGATGGCGTGTATATCACCATGAACGGGCATGTGTTCGACGTTGGCAAAGTAAAAAAGAATTTAGAACTAAATCAATTCCAGATCATTTAAGGAGAGTGCTTATGAAGTCACTAGAACGGTTCGGACTTCTATTTGCTGGGGTATGCGTGCTGAACCCGAGTTCGGCGCAAGACTTTTCCGGAGTTGAGATCAAAACGGAATTGGTTTCGGACCACGTTTATGTTCTTTTCGGGGCCGGCGGCAACATTGGTGTTTCAGCTGGCGAAGATGGTGTGTTTTTGATTGATGATCAGTATGCACCATTGACGGATAAGATCCGAGCTGCAGTGGAAACGATCAACAAAGGCGATATCCGCTTTGTGCTAAACACCCATTGGCATGGCGATCATGTGGGGGGTAATGAAAATCTAGCTAAAGGTGGCTCGGTAGTTGTTGCTCATGACAACGTCCGCAAGAGAATGTCTGTGGATACATTCTTCAAAACCTTCAATACAGAAGTCAAGGCGAGCCCTAAGGATGCTTTGCCAGTGATTACTTACTCCAAAGACCTAACTCTGCATCTTAACGGAGACACCATGTGGGCCTATCACGTACCTGAGGCTCATACCGACGGCGACTCGATTGTGTTCTTCGAAAATGCCAATGTGGTTCACATGGGTGATACGTTCTTTAATCAAATGTACCCATTCATTGACGTGGAGAGTGGTGGAAGTATCAAAGGGATAACAGCAGCGGCAAACAAAGTCATCTACAAGAGCGATCCGTACACTAAAATCATCCCTGGCCACGGTCCCGTAACGGACCTAGATGGCTTACGCGCTTATCGAGACATGTTGGAGACCATAGCGGCTAGGTTGGCAAAGATGATAAAAGATGGCGCTAGTCTGGAAGAGATTCAGCAATCCAATATCACCGACGAGTGGGAGGAGCAGTGGGGTAACGGTTTTATGAAGAAAGATCGGTTTTTAATGTTAGCCTATCTCAGTTTAACGGGAGGTGAGGTATGAAGCCCTTTTTAATCGTTGTAATTCTGGTGGTGGTTGGTGCAGCCGGATGGTTTTTTGTCTCGCCCTTGTTTATAGACGAAGTGGTGGACGAAGCGTTCGATCTAAGCAGTTTGCCGACGCGTGCCGATGTGCAAGACATGTCAGAAGGTGAGCGCAAGGACGCCATGGACAAAGTCATGGATATGATGGCCAATGCGCCAGACGTCGAGGCGAAAGAAACCCAAGAGATGCCTGCTCAACCCCAATTGTTGGGGCGAGGCACTTTTTCCGATGCAGATGCTGTCCACAAGGGAAAGGGGGACGCTCTTTTGTATCAACTAGACGATGGCTCACAGTTGCTTCGCTTTGAGAATTTCAGAGTAACCAACGGTCCCGCCTTAGTGGTTTACTTGGCCGAGCATAGCGATCCCAAAGAGCCGGGGGATGTGACGCCAGGGTTTTACAACTTAGGTAAACTGAAGGGGAACGTGGGCAATCAGAATTATGTCATACCTGCAGACGTGGACATCACCAAGTACAACAGTGTGGTCATCTGGTGTGAGTTGTTTGATGTGTTGTTTTCACCGGCCTCCCTGGGCATCGGCTGATTCGAACGTCTAAACTCTCAACGTGAAGGACCTTCAACGTCGCAATCGACGTAGACTCATCAAGGGGATTGGTGCCGGGCTTGCACTGACGACGGTGGGTTGCGCACCGGTTGAATCCAATATTAAACCTGCTTATCCCAGGCCGTATTCCCGAAAACCGTGGGCCGCGCCACGGATATCTATGGATGCGGTGATTCGTGTCATCGTTGGACACCGACCTTATCGATCCAAAGGCTTTCGCGTCGAACGTGAAGACCTGGACGGCAAGACCATTATTCACAACTATGGTCACGGTGGGGGTGGGCTTAGTTTGGGGTGGGGCTCGTCCGCCCTTGCTGTTCGTGAAGCTGCCAGTTTGTCGCCGGGCGACGTAGCGGTGATGGGTAGTGGGATTATGGGTTTGTGTACGGCGCGGCTTTTACAAGACGCGGGTTGCTCAGTGACCATCTATACCCGAGACGTTTATCGACACAGCACCTCGAATGTCGCGGCTGGGGAGTGGGGACCTTTTTCTACGCACAGCAGCAGTATTGCCGACGCCGCTTTTTTGGCGCAGCTTGATTGGGCGGCGCGAGTGTCACATCACGCATACACAAACCTGACAGGGGCCAAGTATGGTATTCGTTGGATGGAGGCTTACAGGTTGCATTCAAGCCCGAGAGAGGGTGGTTCTGGATCGAGTTTTGATGATCTTTTTGGCTATCGTGTTGATCTAAACCCCGGCGAACATCCGTTTGGCGACTGGTATGCCAAACACACGGTGACCATGCAGATTGATCCAGGCACGTTGTTGCGTCAGTTGACGGCCGATTTTCAACTGGCTGGGGGACAATTTGTTATTCAAAATTTCGGTAATTTAGAAGAAGTGATGACTCTTATGGAACCCGTGATATTCAATTGCACAGGTCTAGGTTCTGCTGCTTTGTTCGAGGATTCGGATCTTGTTCCAGCCAAAGGCCAACTGGTTTTTCTGCCGCCAGACTCGGGGGTGGATTATATGACGTTTGGTGGTGGTCAGAATTATGGAGCCCATGGTTTCATGCATATGTTTCCGCGAACAGATGCCGTCGTATTAGGTGGGCTTTACAGACGCGGTGACGCAAGTCATACCATTGAAGCCAGCGAAACCGAACGCATTGTGCAGGAGCATCAGAAATTGTTTGAAGGGTTTGATGGGTAACTCTTCCTCAAACAATCAGTAACAAAGCACTCGTTTGCTCGTGGCCGGAGTTCAACTAATAGATATCAATATCCCCATTGAGGGTATTCACCCGAATACGCGCCTTACCGTCACCACGAGTATATTCAAGATAACGTCCTGGTCCGTATTTGCTATGGCGTTTGGCTTTGTGTCCATCGATGGAGGAGATAGATCCGTTAAAGGACTCTAGGTCGAACTCTGCCTCGATGTTCCCTGAGATGTCTAATTGCACGTCTCCGTTCACGGTTTCCACGTCCACTTTGGCCTTCTCATGGAGGGAACCTTCCATGTCGATGTCACCGGAGACTGCACTTAGATTCAAGCGTTGAATCTCGTTACCGGAAACCTCTAAGTCGCCGCTGGTGGTACTGACCGACACTTCGCCCGACACGTCTTCTACGCTGGCTTCACCACTAACGGTGGTCACATCGATAACCGTTTCCTCACCACTGCCTTCAATCTCGATATCACCACTGACGGTATTGGCAAACACCTCATCGTCAAATGCGTAAGTATTAATATCACCGCTGACGCTACTTAGACGCTGACGCCCTGAAACGGCTTCCACGTCGATGTCGCTACTGACACCCGTGACTTCAATGTGGGTTTCCTTAGGTACCATGATTTGTAAATCGGTACCGCCGTATCGTTTTCGGCCACGATTAACGACTTTGATGAGCACTTTGTTGTCGCTCGCGACGAATTTGAGTTCACTGGCGTCGCTGGAGAGTTCGGCGGACACCTCTACACGGTCGCGATTCCAGCCTTCAATTTCTATGGAACCCGAGTGATTGTGAATCTCAACACGGTTACCCGGCTTCAATGGGGCTGTTTGTTCCACGGTTTCGCTAGCAGCCGTGGACACGCAAACAACTAAGGCCAAGTAAAGTATTGCGGTGGGCTTCATAAGTCTATGCTCTCAGATGCGCCGACCAATTGATTCATGTGGGTCAGCATGTTTATTTCCTGTTGATAGGTGGCCAGCAGCAATCGCTGCAGGCTGGCGTTATTGGGATCAGATTGTAGGGCAACATTAATCTCTGCCAGGCTGATCTCAATAGATTGCAAATTTTGTTGGACGATTTCTCGGGTTTCCGGCGTTAGATTGGGCAAGCGTTGTTCTAGATCGTTGATCAGTTCGCTTCTAACACTGGTGTAGTTGGCGTCTAACACTTGGCCGGCTCCAAAGTTTGCTGAGGCCGGGCCATACTCGGCGATGAAGTTATCCGGTCGGTTTTGCTCCATCCAAAATGCTGTGGCCAAGGAGGATCCCACCACCAACAAAACACTGGCCGCCAGTCGCCAAACCAAAGTTAGATTTCGTTTCGGAGTTGATTCTTGGTCGACGTGCCTCTCTAGGTCGTCCATGGCTGTAAGAATGCCCGGCCACAGATCCTGTTTTGGCTCGATGTGTCTATCTAGGCCAGCACACTCTTTGGTGAGTGCCTGTTCAAAGTCGGCTTCGTTGGCAAAGCGTCGTTTTTTCACTGTTCCAACCTCTGTCTCAATAGTCTTTTGGC